>NZ_QEHP01000123.1:84053-140232 GCF_003094695.1 Chryseobacterium sp. HMWF035
GGGCGGAAATCTACTGTTGGATATCGCTCCGAAAGAAGACGGAACCATTCCGGAACAGCAGGTTGAAATTTTAAAGAACTTAGCAAGATGGACAACAAAAAATCCCGAAGCCATTTATGGAACAACACGAGGTTTGCCATTCGACAATTATAAAGGAAAATCTGCATTTTCAAAAGACCGGAAAAAATTATTTCTCTATCTTGAAGAAGCCAAAGACTTTGTAAAAATATACGGTTTAATGACCAATACTATTTCTGCCAGAATTCTTGGAGACGATAAAGCGAAGATTGATATTAAAAGTAAAGGTAATGGAGATTTCACTTTCAATTTTTCCCATGTAAAATTTGATCAGGACGTAACTGTTGTTGAAATATCGATTGACGAACCTATGATTAGAGTACAAAATGATAAGCCCAATTTATCTCTTCCTGAAGCTTTAGAAAATAAAAATACGAAACCGGCAGTCTATGAAATTGCAGAACAGCTTCATTCGGGAAACAACATCTTCAAAAATTCGGGTTTAACAGAGGACGGAATGGAAATGAAACTTCCCAAAACCGATAAAACCAATCCCGAAATTCTAAACTGGATCAGCAAACACGCAGAAGCACTCTATAAAACCGAAAAAGGGCTTCCAGAAGGTCATTTTTCAGGAAACTCTGTACTTTCCAAAGACAAACAAACCCTTTATCTTTTTGTGGAAGGAATTCCGACCGGACCAATTTCTCTGAAAGGTATTAAAAACGAAATTGCACGAATCCGGATTGTGGGTGAAGGAACTTTATTAAGCCATGAAATATACAATAAGCTTTACTGGAGTGAGGTTCCGGGAATTATTTATATTGATGTACCCAAAGAAAAACTGGATAAAAACCTAACAGTTATTACGGTTCTGCTAGATAAACCGCTCGAATTATACCGTGAAAAAGTTGGCGCAATTGAAAGCAATCTGTAAAAAACAAAATCCGAAGAAAGCTTCTCCGGATTTTTTATTTTGAAATGATTTTTCTTAGAAAATTTCTCTTCCTGAAAAATGGAATTTTGCTTCGATAAGAGCGTTTTCGTCAGAGTCAGAACCGTGAACAGCGTTTTCTCCGATGCTTCTTGCAAACATTTTTCTGATTGTTCCTTCTGCAGCTTCAGCAGGATTAGTAGAACCGATTAAAGTTCTGAAATCTTCTACCGCATTGTCTTTTTCAAGAATAGCAGCAACGATAGGTCCAGAGCTCATGAAATCTACCAATTCTCCGTAGAATGGTCTTTCAGCGTGAACTTCATAGAATTTTTTTGCATCAGCAACAGTAAGTTGAGTCAATTTCATTGCTTTAATTTTGAAACCACCTTCTGCGATCTTTCCTAATATAGCACCGATATGTCCGTCTGCAACTGCATCAGGCTTAATCATAGTGAATGTAATGTTAGACATAAATGTATATTTTTTTAATGGCGCAAAAATACAAAAAATTCTTTTGATTTTAATTTTAAAATATTTTTAACATAAAAATAACATTTGTTAAGGTTTTATGAACGAAACTTTGGCACAGTAATTGTTGATTTTATTGTGATTCTCATGTTTAATTTGAGTTTTCATGGTTATTAGTTTTTACCCAGCTTCGGCTGGGTTTTTTATTGCCCGTAATTCCCCAAAAACTAAGCCTAACTTCGCCATTGTATAAGAATTAAACGGCAATTTAAATTTTTTCATTCCAAATATTAAACTTTGTTCATCCGGAATTTGGAATTTAATGCAGGGTTAAAATAGTTGGATACTTATTCTGTGAGCAAAAAATTTTCGCATACGAGAAATTCAAATTCATTATTAAAACTCCTGCTCATCCTTCATTAATCATAATGCTTAATTTTACGTATAGGTTCGCAAAGGTTCAGTAAAGATGACATGGCTGCTTTTTCATTCTGACACAGCCTGAAGGGATTCAAACGAAGTTCAAAGAATCTAATTTTTTTTAATGATGATAAGCCGCGGACAACCATTTTAAAACTAAGTTTGTTTAAAGTAGTTTTAAATTTAACCGCAAAAGAGACAAAGGACTTTATTGGATTTATTTAAAGTATTTCAAAAGTCTGCAAAGAGAAAAAATCTTTGATTTTTTTAACTTATGTGCCCTTTCTTTCCATTTAAATAGTAAGCATAAACAACTTAAGTGTTAAAATCTTTGTGGTAAAAAAGTTTAGACAAGTTTACTTTAATAACGAAGAAATTTCCAGAAAAATAGAAATTATTTTTGAGAAGCTTCTTCCGCCTCTTCCATTAATTTAATATAGGTAGAATATCTTGAATGCTGAATTTCTCCGGTTTCCAGACCATCAATTACCGCGCATTTCGGTTCATTGATATGAAGACAGTTGTGGTATTTGCATTCTTCTCTTTTTTTGAAAATCTCCGGAAAATAATGCTGAACTTCTTCTTTTTCGATGTCGATCATGGCAAATTCACGAACTCCGGGTGTATCGATTACGTTACCGCCAAAATCCCAGAAATGCATCTGTGCAAAAGTTGTGGTATGTTTACCTTTTAAATGCGTATCGGAAATTTCAGAAGTTTTTAAATTAAGTCCCGGCTGCAAAGCATTCACCAAAGTAGACTTTCCACAACCTGAATGTCCGAAAAAAACTGACGTTTTATCTTTCAGCAATTCCTGAAGCTGTTCCAGATTTAATTTTGAATAGGACGAAATTTCCAAAGCATCATAGCCGATTTCATTGTAAAGAAACTCAATATCTTTTACGATCTCAATTTCTTCTTCATGAAGAACATCAATTTTATTGAATAAAATTAAGGGAGTAATATTGTATGCTTCGCAACATGCCAGAAAACGGTCTAGAAATCCAAGGGAAGTTTCAGGATGCTTTAATGTGAAAATAAAGCAGGCTAGATCGATATTTGAAGCGATGATGTGTGCTTCTTTCGAAAGGTTTACAGATTTTCGGATGAGATAATTCCTGCGGGATTCGATCTTTGTAATCCATGCTATATCATCCTGTTCCAGTTGAAATTCTACAAAATCTCCAACAGCAAGCGGATTGGTAAGCCTTGTTTTAATCAATTTAAATTTTCCGCGAATTCTTGCTTCGAAGATTTTCCCGGTTTCCATTTCCAAAACCTGATACCAGCTTCCTGTAGATTTAATGATTTTTCCTTTCATACTGTAAGATGCTGCAAATATAGGAAATTTAGTTTGAGTGTTTTTAAAGTTTTAGAGCAGGAGAGCTTTTATAAAAGTCATCCAATTACTTTTTCACTCTCCAACTCTAATACTCTCCCACTCTAAAACTCTCTGACTCTAAAACCAGATTACCTGTTAATCATAATGCTGTTCTGAACCTCGATAGACTCTTCGTGGATCGCTTTGAATACTTTTTCTATGAATTCTTTCGTCATTCCGGTCTCAACAGCTTTTTGAGTTGCGTATTCCGTAATTTCTTTCCAACGTTCCGGCTGGAAGATGGCAATATCATTTTCTTTTTTAAGCTTTCCGATTTTTTCAGAAATTTTCATTCTCTGCGCAAGCATTTCAATCAGTTGAAAATCTATATCAGAAATTAACGTTCTGTGTCTTCCCATTTCTCCTTCAAATCCTGCCAATCCGGAATTTCTCACCTTTAAGTTCCCGATTAATTCTGCCAGAACTTCCGGTGTAATCTGCTGTGCAGCATCACTCCAAGCTTCATCCGGATTGCTGTGTGTTTCTATAATGGCTCCTTGGTAACCTACGTTTAAAGCTTCCTGCGTAATGTCCGCCAAACCTGTTCTGTTTCCGCAGATGTGTGAAGGATCGATCAGCATCGGGATATTCGGGAACTGACTTTTAAAATCTAAGGCAATTTGCCAGTTCGGATTGTTTCTGTACTTTGTTTTCTGGTATGTAGAAAACCCTCTGTGAATAACTCCCAAGTTGGTAATTCCCTGACCTAAAAGTCTTTCCAAAGCTCCGATCCACAAAGCAAGATCCGGATTTACCGGATTTTTTACCAACACGGTTTTGTCTGTTCCTCTCAATGCCTGTGCAATTTCCTGAACGGTAAAAGGATTTACCGTAGAACGCGCCCCGATCCAAAGAATGTCTACATCTGCTTCCAAAGCTGCAAAAACGTGGTGTGCATTGGCAACTTCTGTCGCTGTTTTGAAACCGTATTCTTCCTTCACTTTTTTCAGCCAGTTCAGACCGATTACTCCTACTCCTTCAAATCCGTTCGGTTTTGTACGCGGCTTCCAGATTCCTGCACGGAAAACCGGAACATTGGCATTGGTTTCCCTGATTCTTTTTGCAATTTCCAGCATCTGTGCTTCACTTTCTGCACTGCATGGTCCCGCAATCATCATGGGCTGCTGGAATTCATTAATCCATTCGTTTTTTAAGTCTTTTAAATTCATATTTTTAATTTTACTATTATCGTTATTGTTCATATTCAAACACAAAAAAGCATTATAAAATTACTTTATAATTCTTTCTAAAAAATGCCGTTAAAATTTTTTAAAGGAATCAGGAAATAAGAAGAAATCTATAATTCCTGTAGATTTTTTTGAAAGAAATTTATACTAGCAGTACCAATAATAAAATCGATAATACGTTCTGAAATTTCTAAAATACGGAAAAGAAAAGCCAAATTGCCCGCTAAAGAATTCAGCAGGAGCAAATACAGATTGATATGACTTTATTAATTTTTCCAAAATAGATGGTCTATTTCTAGATTTTCTGTTTACATTTTAACTGAAAAAGCTGCGTTTTGTTTTTCAATTATCTGACAAATATATAAATTTTATTTAAAAAAGAGTTTCATGTACCCTATTTTTTTTAAATAAAAATTGTGGAACTTTTTCTTAAAGATTTTTCTGCAGGAAAAAATTATTAAGGAACAATAATTATGTTAAATCGAATTTCATCAGATCATCAAGATCTTTCAGCAAAGGATTTAATTTAACAAACTTTTCAAACTTCTTTCTTGGAGTCATTACTTCTACTTTCAGATTTTCAGCATCTCTTTTATATGCAACCTGAATGGAATGATTGTGAACTTTCGTTTTAAAATGATTAAAAAACTCGCGGCTTACTTTATCAAACTCAGCTTTTGCAGAATCCGAAGGAAACAAAACGGTAATTTCATTTTCTCCCGATTTTATCATTTTGAAAGATTTAATGGCATTGAAAATAATGGCATCTTTTCTCTGAAGCTGCTTGAGAAGTAAATTCCACTCTGCCTGAAGATCTGTTTCGGTAAAGTGATTTTGGGGAAGCTGTTCTGTTTTGGGTACAACTTTTTCTTCTACAACAGTTGTTTCTTCTTTGTTTAAAAAAGAACTGATGCTGAAACCTGAAGAAATTCCGGGTCTCGACAAAGGTTTCGAGGTTTTTTTGATCTCTGTGACAACGGGAAGTTCCGGACTTTCAGAGGGTTGCTCCTGTTTAGGCTTCTGTTCCTGAGTTTCCGTAGGTTTTACGGGGATTTTCACTTCCTGCTTCTCACTGAGAAACGGAGCCAGAATTATAAACTTTTTTTTTTAGCAACGTCTGAATTAGCCGTCAAAGAAGCCAATTGCATTAAAGCAATTTCTACCGTAAGTCTTGGATTTTTGGAATTTTTATAATTGATGTCTGCATGATTGCAAATCTCAATAGCATCGATGAGCTGTTGAGGATTCCATTTCTGGGCCTGTTCAACAAACTTTGTCTTGGTCTGTTCTCCTACTTCTATCAGATCAATGGTTGAAGTATTCTGCGCCATCATAAGATCTCTGAAATGACTTCCCAATCCTGCAATAAAAATATGAGGATCAAATCCTTTTTTCACAATTTCATTGAAAGCAGAAAGAACTTCGGGAATTTTATTTTCTTTGGCTAAATCTACAATTTTTAAGTACTGGTCGTAATCCAGAATATTTAAGACTTCTGCGGCTTTTGCGAGTGTAATATTCTTTTGGGAAAACGTGGAAAGCCTGTCGAAGATGGAAAGTGCATCTCTTAAAGCGCCGTCTGCTTTTTGGGCAATAAGGTATAAAGCATCATCTTCATACTGAATATTCTCTTTCTGAGCGATATTTCTAAGATGTCCCTGAATGTCTTCAATTACGATTCTTTTGAAATCATAGATCTGACAGCGGGATAAAATGGTAGGAATAATTTTATGCTTTTCGGTAGTCGCTAAGATAAAAATCGCATGAGCAGGCGGTTCCTCAAGTGTTTTAAGGAAAGCATTGAAGGCTGCAGAAGACAACATATGAACCTCGTCGATAATATACACTTTATATTTACCAACCTGAGGCGCAAAACGTACCTGATCGATCAATTCTCTGATATCGTCCACAGAATTATTCGATGCAGCATCCAGCTCATAAATATTGTAGGCAAAACCGTCTTCCGACACAGATCCGTCATTTTCATTGATCTTCCTCGCCAGAATTCTGGCACAGGTAGTTTTCCCTACTCCTCGAGGACCACAGAACAACAGAGCCTGAGCCAATTGATTTTCTTCAATAGCGTGTTCTAAAGTATCCGTAATATGAGACTGCCCAACAACAGTATCAAACTGCTGCGGGCGATATTTTCGTGCAGATACGATAAAATTTTCCATTGGTCAAAAATAAGAAATATTGTTGTAATTTAAAAATGAAATCCTTTTAAATTACTTTTAAAATAACTCTATTCTGGCAACAGTAAATTTTTCCCATATTACCTTTCTTCGTAAGCAAAATCGATGATTTCGGTAATCGCCTTTTCTATTTCCTTTCTTCCTTCATCACTTTTCAGGTCTATTCCGCAGAATACACTTGCATTGTGTGCTGTATAAAGGTTAAGGTAATAAGCTCCGGAAACCAGAAGTGCTGCGATGGCACGATATCTTGTAGCTTTATCTTTAAAATGCGGATCTACAATATTCGTGAAAAGCATTTCTCCCATTTCTTCTCTCTCATCGGCTACTTTTTTCAGGATCGGTTTGCTTTCAGATAATCCCCAAAGAATAATCTTCTGAAGTTCTTTGTTTTTCTTGATGTGCTCAAACTGGTTAAGAATGGCAACTTTAGAAAGTTCTTTACCTCCGTCTGAAAAATCCACATGGATATTATCCTGGTTCATTTTGCTCCAGTAATCCTGAGATCTGATGTATTCGTCGATAAGCTTTTCGGTGCTTCCGAAGTATTCGTAAATTAATTTTTTATCAAAGCCTGCCACTGCTGCTATTTTACTCACTTTCAATCCTGAATACCCTTTGGTTCTCAGAATTTTTCCAACAGCAGCAAGCAATTTTTGTTTTGTTTTTTCTTTGTCCCGTATAGGGCCCTGTACAACTTTTCTTGGCATTTGTTATTTATTTTTTTGCAATATGCAACTTTTTATTGATATCCTCAAAGGCATTGAGGGTTTTATCAAGATGTTCTTTATCATGTGTTGCCGTTACACTCATCCTGATACGGGCATCTTTTCTGGCTACAGCCGGATAAATAATAGGATTTGTATATACTCCGTGTTCGAGAAGCATTCGTCCTACGTCGCCCGTGACATGCGGATCTCCGATTTTCACCGGAACAACTGCAGAACACGTAGTCCCGGTATCCAGTCCCAGATCATTAAGTCCTTTTTTAAAGTAATTGATGTTTTCCCAGAGTTTTTCTCTCCAGTGTGGCTCTTCATCAATCAGCTCAATGGCTTTTATAATTCCTGTAGCCGTGGAAGGAGGTGTGGTAGCTGAAAATATCTGCTGTCTGGACTGGAATCTTATAAAATTGGTAAGACTTTTATTCGCGATAACATATCCTCCAAGATTACCGAATGTTTTGCTGAATGTTCCGGTAATAATATCTACTTTGTCCAGAAGTCCCGTATCTTCAATGGTTCCTCTTCCTGTTTTTCCTAAAATGCCTACCCCGTGAACATCATCAATCATCAGGTAGGCGTTATATTTTTTTACTAATTTATAAATTTCTTCAATTGGAGCCGTATCACCATCCTGAGAATAGACACCGTCTATTACAACGAGCTTTGTACGAAACTGCTTTTCCGATGTTTTCAAAATCTGTTCCAAAGCCTCCAGATTGTTATGCGGGAATGTTTTTCTGTTGGTAAGAATACATCCTTCATATACACTTGCATGAACTGCCATGTCTACAATCGCAATATCTTCTTTCTGCAGCAGGATTTGTAAAGTCGCACTATTTGTAGTGTATCCTGTTGTAAAAATTACGGCTTCGTCCTGAGAACGTCCAAAAAAAGACGCAATTTTAGCCTCCAAATCGTTGTGGTAAGAATAATACCCTCCGATAAGTGGTGTTGCCGCCGTTCCGGTTCCGTATTTTTCCACTCCTTCAATAGCTGCCTGCTTTACTTTCGGGTGCTGTGTAAACCCTAAATAATCACTTGTAACGAAGCTTACAAATTCTCTGGTTACATTGTGAGTCCCTACATTCATCACAGAACTGCATCCTGTGTTATTCTGCAATCTGTAGTGATGCCGTCCGTTTGATTTCATGTATTCCAGAAAGTCGTAGTAAATGTCTGCTCGCTCCATCATATCGAAGCCCGGAATATTTTCGAAATCCTTGAAAGTTGCTGTTGAAAAGTTAATGTCCATCCTTAATTTTGTTAGCTGTTTAATGTTAAAACAAATATAGTATTATTTTAAAAAAGTATAAATTTATTTTCTATTAAAATTTATTATGCATAAAATATTTGTATTAAATAATCTTAAAAAACATTCATATCTATAAAATAATTGAAATATTAACAAAAAAAGAATAAAACAAAAAATTCCACAATCACTTAAAAACTAAGCAATTAATAATTATGTGTGTTTGGTAATGATTTGGTAAAGAAAATTTACAACTTTTACAGCAAATTGTCATTGAAAATCAGAAATAAAAAAAGGCTGAGATCTATTTTTTTGGGAACATTAGAGTCAGCCTTTCTTAACATTTGTCCTTTTAGAATGTACCGTCCACTTATTTTAAAGCTAAATCATTTAATTTAATCTTTAAAAAATTCCATTAAAAGAAAAATTTCAATCTTTCAGTCGAATTCACCCTTAATGGAATTATAACAAATATAAATATTTTTTTAACATAAATTAAGATTTTTAAATATTATTTTAAGAAAAATAATTTGAACATACCACAATATTATCAACGATAAACAATAAACTCAACAAAATATTACACATATTCAGTGTTTTATTACAAATTTTCAATACATTTAACAAAGCGATAAAAATTGGTTAGATATTTGAATGGTAAAAATTAACAGCCAACGCTATTCTTCACCTATTCACTTAAAGTAATTATTATGATTATTCAGTACTCTTTTCTTACAGACTACATCATCGGTATGATGAGAAAGTCTTTTACCATACCCGTCAATTGATCTGCAATTATCATCATCAGGTGTTCCGAAACTCTTTTCAATTAAAAAAACTTCCACTATCATGATTTTTGAAGAAAACCATTCTGTATTGCAGGATAACCACAATCTTTCCTATGTAAAAAATGTGATCAATTTTCACGGAGATAAATCTTTTATTCTTAATTCTTTGCAGAAGATTAAAAACAATACGATCTGTAAAATAAAAAGAAAAACCATCAATAAACTGATTAAAGAATACACTCATCACCTTAATCAATATATTGAAAATGAAGATATTAATTCAAAACCGGAGAATTATGAGCTTTCGCCTGTGTACGCAAGACAGTCGTATGAAAAAGTGTTAAAAGAGGATGAATATTTGCAGAAAGTTTTAACTTTTTTAGTGAATCAGTGAGAGTCTTTCTTCCTCCAGATCAATTTTCACGAGATGTCTCCGGATAAGATCTTCATCAAAATGCTGCTTTTTGTCGTAGTTTTGCTCAATCAGCCATGCTCTTTGCGCATTGAGAATATCCAGATAAGCGTCTTTGATTTCGGAGGATAGTTTAATATCGGACTCTTTTTCCACTTTTCCTCTCCATTTTTCATGAATCTGCTGCAAAAACATACTCTTTTCCAGTAATTCGCTATGATTTTTTCTGAGATGCTCTAAAGTCATTTTCGCCATTTCACGACGGATCAGCTCTTCCGCTTCGTCTTCAGGAAGGTGATCGTTGTAGGAAGGTATTTCCATTTTTCTGATGAGATAAGGAAGCGTAAGTCCCTGAACCAGCAATGTCGTTAAAATAACAATAAAAGTAATGAACAAAATTAAATTCCGCTGAGGAAAATCCGGACCATCGGGATAGAGTTTTACGGGAATTGAAAGTGCTGCTGCCAAAGACACTACTCCCCTCATTCCGGTCCAGCCCAACAGAATCGGAGCTTTAAATCCGGGACTTCTGTTGTCTGCAACGGTAATGAAGTTTCTGGCAATTAAAGTGACCACTACTGCTCCGTAAGCCGACAGAATTCTTACCACGATCAAAACCGCAGTTACAAGCAATCCGTATCCTACCGCAGCGTAAATACTTACTTCTCCCAAACCTGAAGTAATTTCCGGAAGATCCAGACCAATAAGAATAAAAACCAGACCGTTGAGTACGAAAGACAGACTTTCCCAGACATTCAGCCCCCGTAAACGCGACGATGTACTGAGAAAGCTATGACGGTTATTGGAAAGCAGCAAACCTCCGCTTACAACTGCTAAAACGCCTGAGCTGTGCGCTTCTTCCGCTGCAATATACATTAAATAAGGTGCAACAATGGTAAGAATTGTATCCATATTGGCATCTGTAGGAAGCAGTTTATGTCCTTTCATGAACAGCCAGCCGATGATTAACCCGATTCCTATTCCGCCAATCAGCATCCATGAAAAGCTGAAAACCGCATCCTGCCAAATGAACTGTCCGGTTGCAACCGCAATCATCGCAAAACGGAAAATGATTAAGGAAGAGGCATCATTCAGAAGACTTTCTCCTTCCAGAATAGAGGACAGCCTTTTCTGGACTTTTACAAATTTCAGAATCGCTCCTGCGCTTACCGCATCGGGCGGGGACACAATTCCTCCGAGTAAAAATCCTAAAGCCAGTGAAAATCCGGGAATAAAATGATTGGCTACAAAAGCAACCGTCGTTGCGGTAAGAAATACAACAACAAAGGCAAAACTTCCTATAATCCGCCTCCATTTCCAGAGCTCTTTCCATGAAATTGCCCACGCTGCTTCATACAGCAAGGGTGGAAGAAAGATAATAAAGATAAGTTCGGGATCTATTCTGATGACCGGAACGTTGGGAATAAAACTGATTAACAATCCTGCCACAACCAGCAATACAGGATAGGCTACCCTGATTTTGTTGGCAATCATAATGATAAAAACAATGGCAATGATTAAGGAGAGATAATAAGGAAAGTTTTCAAGCATTCTAAATTTTTTCAATACTAAAGGTACGTATTAAAGTGAAAATTTTAAATGAAAAAATGGTAATTTAATTTAAAATTCAAACAAAATCAATTAAAAATTGAATATCCTTTATCAGTCATCATGCTTGATTTTAATGTAAAGCAGCACGTTTTTTTTTTAATGCTAAAAGCTTTTTAAGTTCGCAAATGCGTTTGACTCAGTAAAGAAACCTATTTTTTTACATTTCTGATAATTTGCGCTCAATCTCATTAAAAAACGAACGTTTTAAAGATTTAAAAAATTTCATCAAATTAGCAGATGAAAATAACTTCATAATTTTTTTGCTTGATTTTTTAAGCCCATCATGAATATTTCAGGAAAAGCAGACAGGAAAAGCAGACGGTTTTACTACATCAAACTGTGTATATTTTTATCGGGACTTTCGGTATTTGCACAGCTTTATCTTTTTCAGCCGTTATTACCAATGGTTGCGGAACATTTCCATACGACGGTTGGAGACAGCTCTCTGTTGGTTTCTTCTTCAACGATCGGAATGGCTTTGGGGCTTTTCTTTTTTGCATTCCGCGCAGACAGTTTTTCGCGAAAGAAACTGATGGTTTTTTCTCTGATTGTATCGGCAATTTTAACCATCATTTCAACATGGATTCCGAGTCTACCACTCCTTATCATTATTGGAATGGTAAAAGGTTTTGTAATTTCCGGTGTTTCTTCGGTGGCTCTGGCTTATCTTACGGAGGAAGTTGAAATCTCTGTGGTGGCTTTGGCAATCAGTATGTACCTCAGCGGAAACACCATCGGAGGCATGAGCGGAAGGATTTTGGCAACTCTTCTCGCCGGAGAATTCGGATGGAGAAATGCTGTTTTAATGATCGGGATTCAAAGTCTGATTTTGGGACTGGTGTTTTGGAAGCTTTTTCCGGATTCAATTTTTTTTAAGCCTCAGAAAACAGATTATCACCTGAAAATGAAGCAGATGAAAAGACTGATCCGTGATTCTTATATGTTGCGTTTGTATTTCATTGCCGCTTTATTAATGGGAACTTTTGTGAGTGTCTATAATTATATGACGTTCCGTTTAGAATCTGAACCGTTTTCTTTAAGTCATGTTTTTATTGCTTTTATTTTCCTGATGTATACTTTCGGAGTTTTGGGAACCATGATAACCAGCAGACTGTCTGCAAGATTTGAAAAGAAATACATTCTGAAGGGTTCGATTTTCTTTTTATTAGCCGGACTTGTTCTTCTTCTTTCTGAAAACATTTATATCGTTGTTTTCGGACTGGGATTGTTTACTTTATGCTTTTTTGCTGCCCATACCATGGCAAGCCAGATGACGGCGCTGCACGCGAAAGAAGGTAAATCTTCCGCAACTTCCATCTACTGGCTTTTCTATTATTTCGGGTCGAGTTTTCTGGGAAGCGGAACAGGATATCTGCTCCACTCTACCTCATGGAATGTTTTTATTGGTGTATTAATTTCAGTCATAATGATTGCTTTCGCATTAACTATTGAACATAAATCTCTGAAAACTGAATAATTAAATTTTTCGATTTAACATAATATACCACACAAATACCACAAATTTAACTTTCTGAAATATTGTTTAAAATTTTTAATTTAATTTAAAAAATTGATTATCAATTATTTACAATAAAAATGAAAATTATTCTTAACAATAGTTTAATTATTACTCCAAACATAAGGCATAGTATTTGCAAAACTTCTTACACAAGGCATTCACTAACCTTAGAATAATAACATAAACACCCACAAAATATTATGAACGTTGCAGATTTAAAAATTAAAAATCTAGTGGAATATAAAAATCAGATCTATACGATTACTGAAATATTCCAGAATGATGAAAAAGATTATTTTGTACAGATTGAAAATGATTTTCACAGTTTTTCTGTTCCGGCAAAATCAATCAAACCCATTCAGATTACTGAAGAATGGCTGGAAAAATTCGGATTTTCAAGAACTTACAGCTCTGAGCAGCGTATTCGTTACGAAAGACCGGAAACCTTCATTAAATATGATTTTGATCTGAGTTCCAGAAAAATTGTAGAAGGACTAAAAATCTACGGAAATTCTATCAAATGTAAGTACATCCATGAATTTCAGAATATTTTCTCTTGTCTTTTCGGCAAAGAACCCACTTCCATAAGTTATGGACTGATGCACACCGAATCTTAATAATATATACTTTCATTAAAAACCACAACTTTCGGGTTGTGGTTTTGTCTTTTTATTCCTCTTCCAGTACTTCTTCCAAAGCTACAGGATCTGCTTCTTCCTGATATTGCTCCCACTCTTTTTCGAGCTGCTTATTGGTTTTCATTTCCTCTTCAAGCTTCAGTGTTTCGCGATATTGTCTGGCTTCTGCGGTAAGAGTCCATTTGCAGATAATTCCGGTATCTTCCAGATAATTTTTAATGTCGTTAATTCCAAGTCTGAAAAATTCTTTCCGCGGATTGATTTTATTAAGCTGATTCTTTAAAAACTTTTTGTGAAGCTGTCTTTCCAAAGCCGGAGCATCATCGGAATAAATCATCGCATGAACATCAAATTCAAATGGCACACTTGCATCGCCAAGCTCACGAACACGATCCAGCGGTTCCAGACGTCTTGTCATCCCGATTTTATAAAGATCTTCTCCAAATGATCCTACATTTGAAATAATATAAACATTTCCGGAACGCGTTTGCTGTGCCATCGAAATTGCTCTTTGATTTTTTTCTTCCGCAACTATTAATTTACCCTGAAGTTCTTCGAGTTTCTGCTGGAAGATCAGTCTTTGCTCTTCATTAGCTTTTGCAACCTGAGATTCGGCTTTTTCAATCAGTCTTTTCAACGTTAATTCTTCTTTTTCGGCATCTTTTATGGCTTTTTCGTACTCTCTTCTTGCTTTTTCTTCCTCCCTCATCTGTTCCCTGATCTGTCTTTGCTCTTCCTGTTCCTGCCATTTCAGCTCCTGAGCAATAACTGCCCATTTCAGTTCTTCAAGACGGGCTTCGTGGTATTCTACCGAAATTCTGGCTTTTCTGAACGCTTCTCCGTTAAAATTAACCAACTGAAAAGCATCATCTATTTTCTGTTTAAGAATTCCGTAATTGTCTTTTTTTACTGAATTTAAAATGGTTTCAACTTTTCCGTTGTAAGCATCGATTACAAAGTCTATGGCGATATTTCTTCTGAATTCATCCATATATTCGCAGATTCCGGCTTGTCGGCTTGTAATCATCAGTCGATTATTCTGTCGAAGTTTTTTAAGATTTTCTCCGGCTTCTTTGTGGCTGAATTCTTCGGCAAGATTATCCAGCAAAGTGTAAGAAGGTACGATATATTCGTTTCCGTAGCCTTTTATTACATTTTTCATTGCTTTTATTCTGTCGGCAATTTCATTCGCTTCGCGCAAACTTCTGTAAGCATCTCCTCCGATGGCAAGTGCTTTGTCTTCAGCAGTATCAATAATTCTTTTGGATTCTCTTACTGCATTTTCATACAGCAGTTCAACTTCTCTGGTTCTTTTTTCTACAAGTTCCTTTGCCATTCTTTTCGACTCTTTCGCCTGAAGCTGCGCGTTATCCAGTTCCGCCTGTGCTCTTTCTTTTAATTTTAAACTGTCCCTTTCTGCTCTTTTCAGAAGATATTCACATTCTACCTGAACGTTAATAATATCCTGATATTTGCTTAAAGCATCGTTTTGATTCTTTAATTGAATATTCTTTTCATCCACCGAACGTTTTTCAATCTGCAGATTAGAAAAATCGGCTCTTATTCTCTGGATTTTGTCCTGCAAAGATTTTTTGTCTGAATTGAGGTTTGAAATCTCATTTCTGAGCTGATTGATTTCTTTCTTAAGATTTACAATTTGAGCTTCTTTCTCGGAAGCCTGTTTTTTATTTTTAACCGATTTACTGAATGCAACAATCAGCAGAAGCGCTAAAATAATGATGATTAAAATTTCCATATAATTAAATCAATTTTTGATTATCAGATGGAGCAATAATACATCTTTAGAATGGCTGTTGCTTACGGTTTTCCATAAGTTCATAAAAGTTCGGCTTCAAATCTTCGATTTGAAGCCGAAACACACCATCTAAAAAAAAATATTATGCCTCCGCATATTCCCATATTCCGGAAACAGAAAGTATTTCCAGTCCCGGTTGTTTTTCGCCATAACTGAAAATTACGATATATTTTATACCGCAGGAGCCGCAGTCTGTCCCGAAGTACAACGTCGGTAAATCATTAAATGTAAATTCTCCGGCATGAAGCATATTCTTTTGTGTCTCTTTTATCATTGAATTCTTAAGTAAATCATTGATAGATAGAATTTTATTTTCATGATAGAGTTGAAAAACCGGAAACCCTGATTCGTAAGGAGTAATGTTCACCAGATTTTCATGAGTACAGTTGCAGCAGATGAATTTCAGCTCCGCAGACGGACTAATTTCATCATTGATAAACGTATCTTTCGAAACAGTTGCTTTCTTTACGATCTGTATTTTCTTCGTTATTGCGTACATTTTCAGTTAAATTTATTGAATCACCATTCCAACCGCTGAAGGATAATTTCCGCTCGGACTTTTCTTTATCGTTATCTTAATATAACCTTCCTGAGCAAGCTTATTCCATGTTTTTGTATATCCGGTTGAAGGATCCAGAGGGATTTTCCACATCGTCTGTTTCCCTTTTCCAACCTGCCCGAACCACGGAATAATGTCTGCCGATTGTCCCTTGAAAGGTAGCAAATTATTCAAAACTTCTATTTCGTAATAAAAATCGTAGGTATTTTCCGGTTTATTAAGTGCGCGTTGAGAGAATGTGTAAACGTAGCCATTGATGATCGGGCTTGTAAAATTTCCTCCCAAAGTCGGCGCTCCGGTTCCGCTGTATGTACCGATTGCCCCGCTATAACGGTCGTATTTTTGTCCGGCTGTAAAATCTGTATTATCTACAATATTATAGCCTCCGTTTGCAGGCGGCCAACCTCCGTTCAGATTATTAACTTTAAAAACAGATTCCAGTTCACTCCATTTTCCCTGCCTGTATAAATCGTAAATCTGATTTCTTAAGATCTGGTTTACCGTATTCGAAGGATCGTAAGTGGCGGCGAGTTCATCTGCATTTTTATAAAACACCGTGGTTACTTCACTGGGTGCATTTTCATCTTCAATAGTTGAAGAACTGCACGCTACGGAAAACAGGACAACCGACAGAAACGAAATGTAATTGAGTAGTTTTTTCATATATTTCAATAATTATTAATTTTAAAAATGTAAAAGCAAAAAACAGCCTCACAGATCTTTATGAGGCTATCCATTACTAATTTAATTTCATATCCCGACCTCTTTAAATTCTTTTTTTCCAAAACACAGAATCGCTCCAGCGCTGTTCTTTCTGATAAAAAAATGTCTTTGTTTTGAGATAGTTATGATAAATGCTATTAATGTTTTCCTGATAACTTAAAAAAGTATTGTCGTGTCCGGAATCTGCATCAATAATCGCTTTTGCGGCATGACAGGCAGAACTTATGGCAAACCCGATCCCCATTGATGAAATAGGATCAAATGAAGCCACTGCATCTCCCACCGCCAGAAAATTTTTGCTTGAACTGATGTCTGCAATCTGCGAAAATGCATTTTTCACCCAGGGTTTTCCTTCGGAAGCAGCCTTCGAGATTTTATGCTGAATATGTTTTGTCTTTGATAATAACCGGCTCCAGTTTTCGGTATTTTCGAGCTTTTTCTCTTTAATAATCTGTGCGTCGGAAAAGAAAGTAAGCGTCATTTTATGATTCGGCAGAGAAGCACAGTACCACCAACCATCTTCAATAGATTCTATAATGATATTCTGTTCAATCGTCTGAGATTCTTCAAAATAAAAAAATCTTCCGATCGCAGCAAGTTCGTCATACCGTTGTGACTGAACTCCTATTTTCCGGCATACACTTCCCATTCTTCCGGTTGCATCAATCAGATAATCTGCTTTTATGGTGAAATTTCCTTTGGTTTCATGTTTTACATCCACCGTCCAGTGATGGTTTTCATCCTGATCAAAAGACAGACATTTCGTTCTCGGAAAAATAATTCCTCCTTTTTCAGAAACATTTTTCAGAAGCAGATAATCGAATTCCTCCCGGTTCAGCTGAAAACTTTCGGTTTCGGTATTAAAGATAGAATCACGAACCATCAGTCTTTCGCTTCCCCAAGCTGCCGTACTGCTGTGTCCCTGAATAAAATTATTCTGATCGAAAGCTGTTTTTTCGATTCCCATATAGCTGAGAAGATCAAAAATGCTTGAGTTCACCTGTTCCCCGATTTTTACAGATTCCAGATTGGTTTCTTCTACAATAACTATTTTCAGGTCAGAATATTTAAGCAGACTTAAAGCGGCGGAAGTCCCAGCTGGACCTCCACCGACAATTAATACATTAGTTTCTAACAAGTTTTGCATTTTATCTTCTGTTTCGCGTTCCTGAGCGAGGCAACGGCATACGGTCTGCTGCAACAGCAATTTCTTTAAATCCAACTTCTTCCAGATGCTCCATCATCAGTCTGCCTTTCTCGCTTCTTTCGGTAACCACCTGCGGTTTCTTTTCGATGTAGAAAACAGGAATTGTAGTCTCATCATCTTCTTCATTTCCGCTG
This sequence comes from Chryseobacterium sp. HMWF035, assembly GCF_003094695.1. NCBI lineage: Bacteria > Pseudomonadati > Bacteroidota > Flavobacteriia > Flavobacteriales > Weeksellaceae > Chryseobacterium > Chryseobacterium sp. HMWF035. The sequence goes on from NZ_QEHP01000123.1 coordinate 102,041, forward strand.
ATCTGGCTTACAGGAACATTTTCGTATGTAAATATTTCGTTATTTCTTTCAGTTTCCACAAAGAATGGGAACCCTGCGCTGTGAGAATTTTTATCTCTGATAAATCCTAGCGCATACCAGTACTGAACCATCTGTGTAAAACTGTTGATTCCACGCGCGTAGTTCATCTGTTGTCCTGCAGGAACATTGGTCGCCGACTGACCTTCAGCCGTAAATTCGCCAACCAGAACATCCCACGGACTTTGAGGCGGCCACCAGTAAGAATAATACGTCGGAGGAAGCGGCGCTGCCGGAGAACCCGCTTTATTCACAGACGGATCTGTAAAGTTGATTAGCTGAATCGTACACTGGAAGAAATCTGCCTGCCAAGGACAAGCCATTCTTTTCGTTAGATCTCCCGGTTCGCAGCCTCCACCTTCACACTCATCACGAGAAGGCGTTAAACCCTGCGCTGCATATTGCTGTTCGTTTCCGTACTGTAAAATTCTATAAGGATTTGAATAAATAATAGGATTCTGCAAATTCCATGTTACTTCAATTCCCGGACACATCGGAAGTCCTACACAATTTCCTACACTTGCTGCATCCATAGCATTTACAGGATATTGTTCGTAATTCGGATCACTTACAAAATTTCCGTCTGCCCACTGCTGCATCAGGAAAAGCTGTGTTTCATCCAGTGCCATGAATTTCATAATATTGATATTGCTCACCGAGTTGCTCCCCGAATTTAAAGGCATCATCGGGAAAATATCGGTTCCGTTTTCTTTCAGAAGCTGTTCCTGAGGTAAATTAGGAGGAACCGGCGGCTGAGCATCATTTTGTCTGAAATATGAAAAATAATTCTGCCTGTTTTGGCGGTTTGCCTCAGAATTGTCTGTAAAATCAAAAATATTACTGGTAAAAGCCATCATCGACTGTACATTGGCAACCCATTGATATTTGCTGATTCTGTTGATAATTGGTAAAATATCTCTCTGGAAATTTGCCTGAAAGTTTGGATTATAATTTCCGTTGCTGTACATATCAGGAACCAGATTGAAATTTCTTACCCCGACATCGAACATAGTGTCGCTTAAATTTGAAATATTCACAATTTCCGGTGCGAAATCCGGTGATCCGATCACAACCCATGCTGTAAGTGAAACCGAAGGCGTTCCGTCATTAAAGTTTACCGTACAGTAAACAGGTCCGTCCGAAATATCGTCGTGCCAAGTACTGGAACCACCATAACTTGTTAGGGGTAAATTTCCACCCGCATGACCAAAACCACCCAAAACAACCAGTCTTCCCGAATTATCCGTGAGAAGATCTCCCAACGTAACCACCGGAACTCCGTATAAAACTTTCTGTGGAGGATATTGCGCAGGATAACCTGCAGGAACATTGTTCTGATCGAATCCTATCGAACTTTGTTTACCGGAAATGGTTCTGGGTCCCGGATCTACGATTAAAGTTTGTCTGTCATTCTGCGGCACATCAGGATTTCTGAAAGGAATTTTCTGATTTTCGTAGCTGTTTTCCTGACCGTACAACAGATTTCCCTGAAGCTCGCTGTACTGATACCACGCTGCTTTTTTGTTTGCCAAATGCACCGTCCATTCGATAGAAGCTACATTCGGAGTGTCTAAAGTGATTTCTTCTCCTGTGTCTGAAAGGATTTTAAAAGGCTGTCCCTGTCTTTTGATAAGACCTGCAGCGTCTTTAAAGGAAGTAATCGGACCTAAGGAATTCCCGTTGTTATCGGCATCAAACGGCAGACCACCGATGGTGTCCGGAGACAGGCAGATTTCAGTTGTGCTATTCCCTAATCGGGCAACACCTACTGATGGGTGAATTGATAGATTCATGGTTTAATTATTTAGTTTTCCCTACTCTGTTATTGGCTTTTCGGTTCCGCCTTTTATAAATGGTTGTTCAGTTTTATTTAAAATATCACTCCTAAAACGAGCAATTATTTCGATGATAAATTTAAAATATTTTTCTCATATATTGGTGAAATTATTATAAATAAATTGAAAACTTTAAATTAACTACAACCATAAACGGTTTAATATTATTAATTAAACGTTTAATAAGCAAAAAAACCTTCGAATATAAAATCTGAAGGTTTAAATTATTATAAATGAAAGTTTTTAATTGATATTTAAATAGTCTTTAATTACTTTCAGGACTCCAAAATGATCATTAGATCCGGCTTCAAAACTTGCCGCTTTTTTTACCAGAGGATGCGCATTCTGCATCGCATAAGAATATTTTGAATTTTCAAGCATCTGAATATCATTCATATAATCTCCAAAAGCCATGGTTTCCTGTGGAGTAATATTCAAAGCTTTCTGCAGTTTTTCCAGTGCCATTCCTTTGTTGATATTCTTGTTCATGATATCCAGCCAATACTGACCGGAAACCACCACTTCCAAATCATATTTTTCAAAATCTTTTAATACAGGATAAACGTTTAATTCCGAGCCGCCGGAATGATACACCGCAACTTTAAAAATACTGTCATCAATTTCCTGCGTAAGATCTTCTCTCCGTTCGTTATCTGTATAAAACTGGGAAACATAATCAATAAAATCCTGATTCTCGGTTTCAAAATATGCTTTTTTCTTCCCCGACAAAACTGCCGTTGCTCCGGGAATTGTTCTGATCTCCGCGATGATTTCCGTAATGTATTTTGGATCAAGTTTATCTGCAAAAAGCTCCTCGTTCTTATAAATGACGTACCCTCCATTTTCTGCTATGAAAGCCATTTCATTTTCGATTTCCCCAAAATATTTGGTAATTCCCAACATCTGTCTTCCACTCGCAGGAACAAATAAAATATTTCTTTTCTTCAGCTCTTCATATATTTTCGGAAATTCCGGACTTACTTCATGGGAAGAATTCAGGAACGTTCCGTCCATATCTGTCACAATCATTCTAATATCATTCATAAAAATATTTTACTGTAATTCTAAATTATAATACAAAGATATTGCTATTGTTTTAAATTACAGGTTCTCAATTTTACGAAATGGTTAACAGAAAATCATATTGATAAATTTCGATTGATAAAATCGTTTATTTTAAAATAATCATCAAAACAAAACATTTACTTTTGAAAGATTCTAAATAAATATCATTTATTCTAACTAATGTGAAAAATATATAACTTTATCATCAGAAATTAGATAAACCAATTTACCGGAAAAAAATTATCTAAAACTAAAACTTTAACCATAAATTCAACGAGATGATTATCAACAAAATCTTCAACGTCGACGATTACTATTACGACGTGTTCATGGCGATTTCAGAATCCCTCACCGGATTTTCCGTGAACGAGCTCCAATCTACAGGCTTAGCCGAGATTTATTACAAGTACATTCTCAACCAGATTGAAACTGCCACTTTTATTGAATTTCTGAATATTTCTAAAAATGTTCTGGAAAATTCGGCAAGTCAGGATCAACTAAAAATTGCGATCACCGCAGAAATTATTGCCAATCCCGCAACTCAGGAAATTGCCCAGAGTGTAATTACCCTTTGGTACATGGGAACCTGGGAAGGCGCTTACGTAAACGACAGATCTTACAAAGAAGGTCTTGTATGGACGGTAATGCATGCGCATCCGCCGGGAGCAAAACAGCCGGGCTTTAAATCTTGGGAAACAAAACCTGTAAACAGCAACTCATGAATCAGACAGAAAAACCTCAGCAAAAGAAAGATGTAATCATCGTAGGAACAGGAATCGCCGGATCTTTGATTGCCAAACTTTTAACAGATCACGTTTTTGATACCGATGTAAAAAAAATGATCCACCGTTCCGAAACGGACGACTCAAAAACGTATAAAGAACTATCGATTCTAATGTATGAAGCGGGGCTTGAAGCCGGAATAGAACTCGATTCCGCCACTTCAATGGTTACTTACAACGATTACATCCGTAAGTTTTACATAGAAGAAGCCAAAGTTCCGAATTCACCCTATCCGAATCTGAAACAGGCTCCCTCTCCGAATGTTCTGGATATAGAACCGATTGTTCCGCCGTTTCCGGATAAAAAAGGTTATCTGGTACAGTTCGGTCCGATGCCTTTTGCAAGTGATGCCATTCGTGTAGGAGGCGGAACTACACTTCACTGGCTCGGAACTACCCCAAGAATGCTTCCGAACGATTTCAGACTGAAGGAACAATATGGCAGAGCGATGGACTGGCCAATTGATTATGAGATATTAAAGCCTTATTATGAAATGGCGGAATTTGAGATCGGTGTTTCCGGAAACGTTGCAGCGCAGGAATATCCTATTAAGGAAAGCATGGAAGAATATTACGGTAAAAATTATGTTTTTCCGATGGAAGAAATTCCGCAGAGTTATATGGATCATCAGATTATTAACGGATTGGCAGGAACTTCGGTTCAGCTTAACTTTGAAGAATATCCGATAATGCTTGTTCCGTCTCCGCAGGGAAGAAATTCTACCCCGAATATTGCTTATGGAACATCCAAAATAGTGAAAGCTGAAGCATCAGAATCCGGATATACTTTAACTTTAAAAAATATTGAAAGCGAAGAATACAAAGCTTTAGGAGCAGTATGGAATCCTTATATGGGAGAACGTTGTGAAGGAAATGCATCCTGTGTTCCGATCTGTCCGGTTCAGGCAAAATACAACGCTCTGAAAACGCTGAAAAAAGCTTTATATAAAGTTAATAAAAACCAGAATCTTCAGAGAAATCATAATATTCAGGTTCAGGCACAAAGCGTGGTGTACAAACTGAGTGTAGATGTGGCAGATCAAGAAAAAATCTCTAAAGTTCACATCAGAAGATATATTTCAAGAGAGAAAACAGAGTTTGTAGAAGAGGTTATTGATACAAACGAAACGATCGTTATTCTTGCTGCCAATGCTTTCGAAAATCCGAAAATTCTTTTAAATTCAAAATACACTGTTTTTGAAAACGGACAAAATGTTGAAAAAACCGTTGCCAACAGAAGCGATCAGGTAGGAAGAAACCTGATGGATCACATGGTAATGCTTACTTGGGGATTATTCCCGGATCCTGTTTATTCTTACAGAGGTCCCGGTTCCACAACCAATATTTCGTCTTTCCGTGACGGAAATTTCAGAAGCGAATTTTCTGCCTGGATCTCTCCTCTTGACAACTGGGGATGGAGCTGGCCGGCTTCTTCTCCTGGATCAGACCTTTCAGAGTTTTTAAATGACGGTCTTTTTGGAGAAGAACTGAAAGATGCCTTAACACACAGACTTTCCAGACAGGTGCTTTTCCATTTTGAGATCGAGCAGCTTCCGAATCCGGATAACAGAGTAACTATTAACGACCAGTATCTGGATGTATTGGGAATTCCGCGTCCTGTTATCAATTACGGGCTTACAGAATACGAAATGAGAGCAATGGAGCAGGCAAAATTAGCTTCAGATCAAATGTTTGCAAGACTGGGTATTGAAGATTTTACCAAATACAATGCGACAGACAATAATACTTTTGTATATAATAATGTAAGATATTCTTATAACGGAGCCGGACATATTGTAGGAACCCACAGAATGGGCGACAATCCGGACGATTCTGTAACAAACAGCTATTGCAAATCGTGGGATCATCCGAATTTATACATTGTAGGAGCCGGAAATATGACAACTTTGGGAACTTCCAACCCTACTCTTACCTTATCCGCATTTACCATCCGTTCCGTAGAATCTATTCTGAAAGATCTGGAAAACATATTAAAATAGAAAACATGAGACAAAGACTAATCAATAAAACAGAACCTCAGGAAAACAGCAGCTTTCAAAGAAGTTCTTTAGATAAAAATACCATCGTAGACGAAGCCATTTCTTTACAGTCGTTATTATTCGACAACACAAACAGCAAAGAAAACTGGATTGAAGGAATAAAATACCACAGTAAAAACGTAACCAATCTTTTGCTTAACAACCAGATTGATGCGTTTAACGAATATCTTAGATCACAATTTGGCGGTGAAGTTCCGGAAATTAATCCGACCGCAGATTTCTCCGGAGAAAAGGCGTTTCAGGTAAAAAAAGGATTAGAGAATCTGGATTATCGCCCGATTTTACAGGATTTGCTTCAGACTGCGATTTTAATCGAGCATTCCACAATTCCTCCGTATTTAACGGCTTTATATTCTATTAAAGATGGAACGAATATTCTTCCTTCACAGATCATCCGAAGTGTAGCGGTTGAAGAAATGCTTCACATGATCATGGTTTGCAACGTGATGAATGCAGTAAGCATTCAGCCTTCAGTCAACAGACCGCAGAATTACCCTAATTACCCGATGAAACTGCCATTGAATGTGGATTTCTACGTAGGTCTGGAAACGTTCTCATCCAACAGTATTGCAACCTTTATTGCCATCGAAAGTCCGAGTAATCCTTTGGTAAAAGCACCGAAATACGATTATGACGCACAACCGGAAGCCATGCTTTCAAGAGGTGCCGTTCAGGAAAATAATTTATGGACCTTGGAAAACATGAAGGATTTCATCATGAAAAATGTTCATACGATTGGAGAATATTATGATGTGGTGTTCTTTTACATTGTTGTATTCCAGATTATTGCCTATTATAAAGCAAACGGAAAACTACCGCAGACTTTTGAAGAATTAAATAAAGGCGGAATTTTTACAGGAGATCCCGCGAAACAGATCCGTCCGGAACAATACTACGGAAGCGGCGGAAAACTGTATCCTGTTGATGCATTAGAAGGTGTTATTCTTGTTTTTCAGGAAATTAAAGGACAAGGAGAAGGCGCGGATGATTCTATTTTCGATGTAGATCCTTCACAGTTTGAGGAAGGTGCGGAACTGGCTCATTATTTCAGATTTAAGGAAATTTTCCATGAACATTTTTATTTAGGGGGAGATTACAGACCGTTCACCGACGAAAACGGAATGATGCCTGTAACCACTCCACCGGTTGGAAAACCGCTTCCTGTTGACTGGAACGCAGCGTATCCGATGAAACCGAATCCTAAAATGTCAGATTACCAGTCGAATCCGCAGTTATTTGAACAGGGAAAACAATTTAATGTTACATATAAAAAGTTATTGGATGCGATTCAGGCTGCCGTAGAAGGACATTCTGAAGAACTGGCAAAATCCATCATGTATATGTATGCATTGAAAGAGCAGGCAATCGGATTGATGAGTCAGCCATTGACTTCCCAATACAATGCAGGACCAACTTTTGAGTATCCTGCGAACTAAAAAATGAAAACAAAAAGCCCGTTTTTTATAAATGGGCTTTTCAATAAAATTTTAATAACCAATTTACCATGAGCAATCAATTACCTCCAATTCCGAAAGGATTCGGACTTCCCTTCTATTACGCAACACTTTATAATTTCGAAGTTGCCTTTCTTGTAGATCGCGAAAAAGTTTTAAAATACCTTGAAAACACAGGGCTTACCGCTTCGAATTTTGACGGAAAAGCTATCGTGAGTTTTAATTTTCAAAACTATACAGGACAATTTCCTAACGGAGCAAGCACAACTCAGGAAATAGAATTGAATATTGTCTGCTATCCTGAATCTCAAAAAGATACCGTTGCTTTTGTTACCGCAGAAGAATATCTTAGAGGGGAAGAACAAACGAAATTAATGGGACATAAACGCGTTCATGTTCCCTGCGATGCAGATATGGCGATACAGGCCGGAATAGAACTGTTCGGAGAGCCGAAATTCAAAACAACCTTTACCATTAATATTCCTTCCCTTAACGTTCCGGGACAAAATACATGGACAGTAACCTGCAACGATCCTGAAAACAGTAAAGAAACCATTTTCACCTGTAAAGCAGATGTCGCAGATCTTATTCCTGAAATGTCAGCTTTTTCGCCCATCACAGAATACGGACAGAATGAAGGAAAACTGATTGGCTGCCGTTGGAATATTCTGCAGCCTACCAATTTATATTTCTTAAATGCCGAAGAAAGCAGCAAACGTGTAAGCATGGAATACGGAAACTCCGAACATCCGATGAAAAAAGATATGGAAATCCTTATCGGAAAAGCTCCCGCTTTTGCAGTAAGAACAAGCATGTCTGCTCCGGCAGCCATTCAGACAAGAGCATATTATATTTAATGAAAACAAAAAACTTTAACCATAAAAACCCATCATTATGAATTTAGAAAGTAAAGTAAGAGGCTTAACTTTGGGAGCACAGGTTCTTCCGTTACACAAAGTCGCATCATCAGATTTGGGAGCTTTGGCTCCTCTTGTCGGTGTCTGGGAAAACATTCAGATTCCGGGAAGTGAGGCTCCTTCGGGCTGGAACACCATTTCCGTACCGGGACAGGACACGGGTTTTGTTTTCGAGGTCATCCCATATACAGAAACCTTAACCTTTAATCCGGTTGTGGTACAGGCAGGAAACAGAGGTCCTGTTGTAAAAGGACAGCAGGTTGAGCAGTTAATTTTCGGATTATTGTACGAACAGCAGATCGTAAGTGCGTGCGAAACAAGCTTCTGTAACGACAGAGGCTTTCCGAAAGGTTCAACCATACACGTAGAAACAGGTTTGTTTTTAAACATTGGGCAACCGAACGGAGGTTATACGATTGCAAGAATGTCGACAATTCCTCACGGAAATTCTTTATTGGCTCTGGGAAGTTCTTTCGATACAGAAAACCCGGGAACAAGTTTTTTTGATCCCGCTTCATCCATTCCTACGATGCTGAACGGAGGACCAATTACTCAACTGGGATATTCGGATCCCATCATCGGAAATCCTCAGTTTGCGGAATTTAATCAGGTAAATCCAAACGCTTTTCTTCAGTCTACTCTGGAAAGTCTGGTAGGCTCTACAGGAGGAGTCAACAACATGACGGTAATCGAGATGTCCACAAGCACTCCGGACGCGAATGGCGGAATTTTAAACATCCCTTTCATCCAGACGAATGTAAATGCGACCAAAATGGATGCTACCTTCTGGATTGAAGATATTACGGACAGTAATGGAAATGCAGATCAGATTCTTCAGTATTCCCAGACCATCAATCTTGTATTTCCGGCGACAGGTTCTGCACAGCCTATTAACTGGCCTCACGTAACGGTTAATACGATGAGAAAAAGACCGGAAACAGAGATGCAGTTCAGAAGCATGGACGAGAATGAAGCATTTGATCCTACAGCAGGACTTACCCCAAGCGAAATTTAAATTTTGTCATTTCATAAAAAAACCTCCGGAGAAATCTGGAGGTTTTATTTTACGGTGAAACAGCTTAAGAATTAAATGGTTAATCCATGTGTATTTTTTACCTGAGCCATCACAAAAGTACTGTGCGTACTTCCGATGGACGGAACGGCTCCGAGAATATTAAAAACAAAGTTCTGGTATTGTTTCATATCTTTTACATAGACTTTTAGCAGAAAATCAAAATCTCCGGAAATACTGTAACATTCTGCCACTTCTTCGATTTCCATAATTTCTCTTTCAAATTCTACCGCCAGATAAATGTCGTTGCTTTTTAATTTTAACTGGCAGTATACGGTAAATCCTAAATTAAGCTTTTCAGCATCCAGAATGGCGGCATATTTCTTTACATATCCTTCCTGTTCCAATCGTTTTACCCGTTCAAAAACAGGAGAAGGAGAAAGGTTAACTTCTTTTGCCAGTTCTTTCACGGTTAATTTTGCATCACTTTGGAGTAATCTGAGTAACTGTAAGTCTTTACTATCGAGATGTTCCATAGAATATTATTCTTTTAGAGGTTATTATTTCTCCAAATATAAAGAATTATATTCTACACAATTGCAATTTTAAAGTTTATTTTACTTAATTATACGATTTTGATTGTTATTTTATTCTTAATATCTATTTTTACTCAAACCAAACACCAAGAATGAAGATACTGTTACAAAATATAATGACAACGACATACAAGTAAAAGGGAATATTTTATAGCGAGATCACTCTGATTAGGGAGTGGTCTCGTTTTGTAACCCTCGCTTTTTACTCTTTCAATCAATAAATATACATTTATCTGCTAATATTATAAAAAATATTTCAATTAAAAATATACGTTTTTAGTTAAAATAATCTTAGGGACTACAGTTGTACAAATCGTGCAACTGTTTTTTATTTCGCTAATTCTAATAAAATTTCCGACTTATAAAGCTTCTCAGTAGAGCTTTAAGGGAATTATCAAAATCATTAAGATACTTCACATACACTGAACGTTCGGCATTAAAAAGAATATTATTCTATGAATAATTAAATTTCATTAACATGAAAGAAATTTTCACTTTTTATAATTAAAAATTAAGATTAATTTACTTATTTATCACAAAATCACCACAAACACATCTATTGTCCATAAATTTATAAGAAAAATATAATATATATTTCTTTTTTATATTTTAAATATTCCATTTCCTGTTTAGAATTAAAAAAATGATATCCGGGAACTGTACACAAAATGAAAGTAAAGTTATCTCTGTAATTATTATTCACAGATTATATAAACTTTTAGCGCATGAAAAAAAGCTACTCATTTTTGTTATTTACTATTTTATCTTCATTTTCCAATCTCCTTTTTTCACAGACCTATCAGCTTACAGGAAATCCTGTTAATACCACCGGATGGACAATGGTAGCGCCTACTTCTGTGAATACAGATTTTATCCAGTTAACTCCGGATACCAATAACCAGTCAGGTTCCATCCGTCTGAATCAGCCCATTAACCTGAAATACTGCGATAAATGGAGGATAGAATTCGATTTCAGAATGGATTCTAACCAGACCGCAAATGGAGATGGCATTGCTTTCTGGTATCTTGCCAATCCTCCGGTAGCAAGTGTACTGGGTTCCGGTCTTGGCGTTTCTCAGAATGCAGTAGGATTTGTGGTAGGATTTGATACCTATAACAATACCACCACTGCCGTAATGAGCAAAGTTCACGTCGGTTACGGACAGATCGTCAACACAACAGATACCAACAATGTTGAATTTTTTAATGTTCCGGGAAGCTCTTTTCATTCTCCGGATATGAATACCACCCTTCCGTTTCAGGGAACGTCTTACAAACACGTAGAAGTGACCGCACAGGTAGATCCGGCAGCTCCGGCAAACTGGATTGTGAAAATTACCATCAACGGAAACCTCATCTGTAATCAGTCTTTTGCTCCTTCCGGAACTGCTGCTGCAATGACGGTCGGATATTTTGGTTTTTCGGCTTCCACAGGAGGAAACAGATCCAGACATTCCATTAAAAATGTAAAGGTTTATGTAGACAAAATCCCTTTATTACAGGGAGCCATTACAAAAAATATATGTCCGGATGTTACCGGAATGGCAACCGTGGATTTAACTTCTTTAAATTCTCAGCTTACTACCAATCCGAATAACTATACTTTTGCCTATTATACAGGTGGCTCTCCTATCACCAATCCTACCAATTTTCAATACAGTGCAGATACCAATGTATCGGTGGTAATTAAAGATCCTTCACAGGTTCTTTGCGATAACAACGATGCTACGATTGCTTTAAAAGTTGCTCCTACCGTTACCACCAACGATGCATCTTTAAGAACCTGTTTTCTGGAAAACAATCCGGCAACAGGGTTATTCAATTTAACAACTGCTTCAGTCATCAACACATCAGGTGTTATTAAAAATTACTATCCGTCTTTAACCGACGCTGAAAATCAGACCAATGAAATTTCAGATCCTGTAAATTATATTGCGCCAAACGGAGTTGTATTCATCAGAGTAAGCAATTCTTTCGGCTGTTATGACATCGCAAAGGTGACTCTTGAAGTCATTCCGCCTGTATTTTCCAATGTTCTGGAAGATAAAATTATTTGTATGGAAGATAAAACAAACTTGGATGCAGGTCCCGGATTCACAGGCTATTTATGGAGTACAGGAGCAACCACCCAGTCCATCAGTAATGTGGGCGTAGGAACATATTGGGTAAAACTTAAAACAGGACAGTGCGTGGCATTGCAGGAAGTAAAAGTATATGCATCGGAACAGCCCGTGATTTCCAGTATTGATATTAATAATAATGAAGTTACGGTTCATGCAATCGGCGGTACGGTTCCTTATCAGTATTCATTGGACGGGGTCAAATGGCAGGATTCTAACGAGTTTAAAAATATACCGAGAGGCGACATTAAAATTTTTGTAAAAGATGCTTATGACTGCGATCCTGTTACCGTAAGTGTATTGGTTCCTAATCTGATTAATGTTATTACACCTAACGGAGACGGAATAAATGATTTTATTGATTATTCTGCACTCGCCGGAAAACAAAATCTTGTTTTCAATATTTTCGACAGATACGGTGCGCAGATTCATAAAGTCGACAAATCCAATAAATACAAATGGGACGGAACCGCAAACGGAAGAAAAATATCTACCGGAAACTACTGGTACTCCGTATCATGGAATGAAAATGACAAGAAAAACACTCGTGTTAAATATTCGGGCTGGATTCTTGTAAAAAACCGTGACTAAATAATTTAAAACAAACATTACCTTATAATTTTTTTAGCATGAATTTAAAATTACTTTCAAGAGCAATGTATGCGGGTGCTGTCTTGGCAGCTTCTACGGCAGCAGCTCAAAATTTCCAGCCAATGCTCATTTCATCCGGACTTAATTCCGATGTTATTGCAAACGGAGTCGGATCTTCCGCAGTAACTACCTCCACCGATGTAGACGGCGTTTCATTCGCTTTTGTATCGAGAGATTTTCAACTGACTTCTTCCGGTACTCCCCTTACTTACGGTTTACCGAATGACGGCATCGTAAACAGTGTGGTTTCCACAACTCCGGGATTATCTTATAAATTAGCCAGTTACAGTGCAAACAATTCCCTGAAGCTGGCTAACCAGAATGACTCCGGCACAATAACTTTCTCAACGCCGATGGCAGCATTTAAATTATATATGCTTGCAACCAGCGGAAGCGGTGCTTCTACTGTTACGGTAACCGTTAATTTTACAGATAATACTTCACAAACCTTTACAGGAGTTGCGGTTTCAGACTGGTATAACGGAACAGGATTTGCAATACAGGGATTCGGAAGAATCAACAGAACAAACGACACTTTGGAATCAGGGAGCGGAACCAATCCGAGATTATACCAAACATTGCTGACGTTAGATGCTGCCAATCAGACAAAGCCCATCCAAAGCATTACAATTACCAAAACATCAACCGCACAGGGTTATACCAATATTTTTGCATTTTCAGCAGATGCTTATTCCACTTGTGCACCTCCTACATTGAATGCGGTAGGAACTCTTACGGCAAATTCCGCAGCGGTTTCATGGACACCTGCAACGGGAACGACGGCTACCACGTATGATATTTATTACAGCACAACCAATACACCTCCGGCTGCGGCAGCAACGCCTAATCTTCCGGGAGTTTCGGGAACCTCAACTACAATTCCGGGTTTAAATCCTAATACCACCTATTATTATTGGGTAAGAGCAAACTGCAGCGGTGCAACAAGTCAGAGCGCGTGGTCTTTTTCAGGTACATTCAAGACTTTATGCGGAGCCATGACTTCTATGTTTGAGGATTTTGAATCTTATGCCACAGGAAACATTGTACCGGATTGCTGGGCAAGAATTATTGACACCAACGGAACCCAGACCATTACAACCACAACGCCGGCTTCAGGTGTAAGAAACATTTATCAGTACAGTACAACAACGCAAAATCCAACAACGGTTGTTCTGCCTCAGTTCAGCAATATTAATGCAGGAACACATTGGTTAAGATTAAAAGCAAGAGTAAGTACAGCGACAGGAACGCTGAATGTAGGATACGTTACGGATCCGGCAAACAGCTCAACATTTGTATTGTTACAGGCTTTAAGCATCAGCAACACCACCTACGGTTCAACAAGCGAATATTCAGTGATCGTTCCTTCTTCTGTTCCTTCCAATGCAAGACTGGCGATCAGAAATACAGCAGACGGAAAATCTTACTATTACGATGATGTCTACTGGGAACCTCTTCCGTCATGTTTTGCTCCTTCTGCATTAACTTCGTCTAATGTTTTGGCAAACAGCGCAGGAATTTCATGGACGGCTCCGGCTTCGGCTCCGGCGGGCGGATATGAATATTATTACTCTACAAACAGCACTGCACCAACGGCAGCAACCTCTGCATCTGGAACCAGTATAGCTACTTCAACAACCATCAACGGGCTTGCTCCGGCTACAACTTACAACATCTGGATAAGATCTGCATGCAGCAGCTCAAATAAAAGCACCTGGTGGGGACCTATCTCTGTTACAACGGCATGTGCCACATTATCTGCGCCATTTACACAGACTTTTGACAATGCAACCGTACCGAACTGCTGGACGAATACCAATCCGGGAAGTACCACAGCGAATCTTTTATGGAAATTTTCAGGAAGTGCCGATTATGGAGCCAATCTTGCCAATAACGGAAGAGCAGCAGGAACTTACGCATGGGTAGATGCAAGTTCTCCGTACAGCGGAGCGGGAGCCAATACAGTACAACTGGTTACTCCTTCTATAAATTTAGCAGGATTAACGTCTCCTTATATTTCATTTGAATGGTTTAAAAATCATTCTACCTCTACAAGTACTACAGTGAGTCCTTCAACCTATGATAACAACAAACTTACAGTAGAAGTAAACAGCGGAAGCGGATGGGTTTCTCTATGGAGCGATACCTCCAATTCCAACCAATGGAGACCTGTAGGAATTCCTTTGCCTTCATCTTACATCGGGACAACCATTCAGGTGAGATTTACGGTAGATAAAAATGTAAATGGCAACGGTTATTTTTATGACGATGTATTGCTGGACAATGTTGAGGTAAAACAGAACCCTGTTTTGGCTACAGGCGAAGTTTCAGCGGCTAAAAATACAGTTAAAGTATATCCGAATCCTTTCAAAGATACCGTAAGCATTTCAGATATTGAAAAAGTAAAATCCGTGAGCATCAGCGATGTTTCGGGAAGAATTATTAAAACTGTTGAAAATCCTTCAAAAGAAATTAATGTAAGCACATTAAATTCAGGATTATACTTGTTGATTATCCGAATGAAAGACGGTTCTCAATATACCGTAAAAGCAATAAAAAATTAGGCAACTATACGCTACCTTACACAAACCTAAAAATAAGTTGTTTAAACTCATTTTAAATTTAACCGCAAAAGAGACAAAAGACTTTATAGGATTTATTTAAATTATTTCAAAAGTCTGCAAAGAGAAAAAATCTTTGATTTTTTTAACTTATGTGCTCTTTTTTCCATTTAAGTATTAAAAGCTTAACAACTAAAGTATTAAAATCTTATGCATCTTTTGCGGTAAAAAAGTTTAGACAAGTTTAATATAAATACCAACGATGACAGTTGGTATTTATATTAATTTAAAATTTTACAAAATGAAAAATCAAAACAGAACTATTTTTAAAGAGAAGTTCGATAAAGATGTTGAACAAATTATAAATATTTTAAAAGGAAGAGGATTTAAAACTTCAGAGATCCTACTTGAGGTTCAGAAGTCTCATCATCGGTTAACAATTTATGAAAGTCTTCAATTTTCATTTCAACGGATATTGTAGAACCATCTGTAAGTTTTACAGTAATATAGTTTGTTCTGCCACGAGATTCTTCGTGTACTGATGAAACACTGGCTGTATTAATGATAGCTTTTCCATTAAAGCCATCAAGCTCGATAAATTTAGTCATAATTTTATGTTTTTTTAGTTATCAAATATACAAATAAACCATTTACATTTTGTATATCTAGAGAAATATTTATCGACCAAAAGGAAGCGTTAGTTTTAAATATGTTCATATAAAGTAACTTATAATTACCAAAAATTAATTATTAATATTTACTTTCGCAGAGGTATGTAAAAATGCATCTGCTTCCAGAACCTTCGGAATTTCCAGAGGTTTTATTTTGGTAATTCAGGCAGATCTAAATTTTCCGTTTTGGAGGATAACGTTCTTAAAAATGCTTCCAACTGTGAAATTTCTTCATCCGATAGTTCAAGAATTCTTACCATACCCGATTTTTGAGAATGCAAAGTAATTCCTTCATAAATGGTAGATCTTTTCTGGGAATATTCGGGATTTCCTTTGCTGTAAAATTCAATCACTTCTTTTAAACTTGTCATAGAACCGTTGTGCAAATAAGGTGCAGTTTTGGAAACCTCTCTTAAGCCCGGAACCCTGAATTTTCCTGCATCATCCGCAACTTTTGTCACTGCATACCTTCCAAGATCCTCTCCTTTTTCGCCCAGTAAAGAAGTTCCCACATTTTCAAACCTGTTATTCGAAAAATATCCCGAATTGTGGCAGTTGATACACTGCGCTTTTGTTCTGAAAAGATGAAGCCCCATTAATTCGTCATTAGTATAGACTTCCGATTTTCCGTCGATAAACGCATCAAACTTACTTGGAGAACTTTTTACCGTTCTTTCAAACGTGGCAATGGCTTTGGAAATGCGGTCTTTGGTAACAGTTTTATCGCCAAAAGCTTTTTCAAATAAAATCTCATAGCCTTTTATTTTTGCAATTTTTCCTGCCGCAATATCAATATGTTCACTCATTTCTCTCTGATCCTGAATCGGCATCTGCGACTGTTCTTCCAGAGATTTTGCTCTTCCGTCCCAAAATAGAGATCTTGCAAAGGCGGCATTCAGAATGGTCATTGCATTTCGGGTTCCGAGCTGTCTGTCGTGCCCGAAAGAAACCGTTCTGCTGTCTCCCCATCCCAATTCCGGATCATGACAGGAAGCACACGCAATCTGATTGGATTTTGAAAGTCTGGGATCAAAAAAAAGCGTTTTTCCCAAGAGTTCTTTTTCGGAAGAATAGGGATTATCTTTCGGAAACTCCACCTCCGGTAAATGTCCGATTTCCACAAAAGTCGGGGCAGATTCGGGATCAAGAACAGGTTTTGGCCATTGCGAAGAATCGCCTGAAGAATACAGTTTTCTCAGGCTATCCAAGAACGTATTTTTCTGATTGATTTCTTTTTGAACCTTACTGTTTAAGCAGTTGTTTAAAAGCGAAACCACAAGAAATAAGATCAAAATCCAACTTAAACTATTCTTCACGATTATCCGGAGTTTTAGCAAAAATAGGATATTTAATTGTTTTTTAGAATACTTTAAATTCATCTACAAAACAAACTTGTTTACCTTAATAGAAATAATCATAGCAACGACGAAAAATATTCATTAAATACAGTATTGTCTTAAGGTACAAAGATTTTATCTTAAGCATCAATTCTTATTGAAAATCTTTGATTTTCTTGCGCCTTAAAGATTGAGACTAATAAAAATCCTGCGCGTTTGCGTTTTCCAATAAGACTATTTTTATTTTAAAAAGTTTAAACAAACTCAACATTTAAAATTTTTACTTTAAACAACTTAAAAGTCTAAACCATTTTATTTAAATTTCAAAAAAATCATGTTTTCTTAAAAATTTTAAGCCAATAAAAATCTTTAAAATCCGTTTTTCATATGAAGTTTTCCCGAACGTTGCCAAAGTTCAGATTAAAGCATTAATTTTATACTCTCTTCACATACAGGAGATGTAATAATTTATATTTAACGAATTATTCAAATAATAAACAAACTTACATGCAGACATTATCATTTAAAATTGCCACTACCGCAGCAGCAATTTGTTTCAGTACGGCAGTTTTTGCCCAGCAGAAATATTCTGTGAGCGGTACTGTGAAAGATAAGAAAAACGGAGAGCTTCTGATTGGCGTTACGGTGAAAGTTGCTGAAGATCCTGCGATTGCTGTGGTAGCCAATGATTATGGTTTCTACTCGCTTTCTCTTCCCAAAGGAAATTATACTTTGATGATCTCTAATCCCGGTTTTAAAGATTTTACGAAAAGTATTACCGTAGAAGATAATATCAAACAGGATCTGGAACTGAGTTCCGGAGAAAACGAAGCGGAAGAAAGAACCGGAAAAATAGATGAGGTGGTAATTTCAGGGGTAAAAAAAGATAAAAATCTTACTTCTGCACAGATGGGAACCGAAACCTTAAGCATTAAAAATATTGAAAAACTTCCCGTTTTGTTTGGAGAAAAAGATGTTCTGAAAACCATACAGCTTCTTCCCGGAATCAAAAGCAACGGCGAAGGAAACAGCGGGTTTAGTGTAAGAGGCGGTGCAACGGATCAGAATCTGATCTTACTGGATGAAGCAGCCGTTTATAATGCATCCCATTTGCTCGGCTTTTTCAGTACGTTCAACAGCGATGCGCTGAAAGATGCAAGCATCATCAAAGGAAACAGTCCTGCCCAATACGGAGGAAGACTTTCTTCGGTTCTGGATGTGAAAATGAAGGACGGAAACAACAAAGAATACAATGTAAACGGAGGATTGGGATTAATCAGCAGCCGACTGAGCGTGGAAGGTCCTATTCAGAAGGAAAGATCTTCTTTCATTGTTTCGGGAAGAAGAACGTATGCCGATGTTTTTCTAAAAGCAACAGACGATTTCAAAGACAGCAAATTATATTTTTATGATCTTAACTTAAAAGCCAACTATCAGATCAATGAAAACAACCGTTTGTATTTATCCGGCTATTTTGGGCGTGATGTTTTGGGATTAGGCGATACTTTTTCAAGCGACTGGGGAAATACGACGGCTACCCTGCGATGGAACAGCATCATCAGCAGCAAATTATTCTCCAATACTTCATTAATTTACAGCAACTACAATTATAACGTAAGCTTAAGCAGCAATAACAATACCTTCGGACTGAGTTCCAAGATTGAGGACTGGAACCTGAAACAGGATTTTTCATGGTTTGCGGGAAATAAACATTCGGTAAAGTTTGGGTTGCAGTCTATTTATCATACCATTACGCCAAGCAGCGCTTCCGGAACGAGTGTGAGCAGTTATCCGAGAAACCCGAGATATTCCTGGGAAAATGCTTTCTATATTAATGATGATTATAAAGCTACCGAAAAACTGACGATCAACTACGGAGCCAGACTTTCCCTGTTCAGCGTTTTGGGAGGAGATGTGTTTAACACCTATGAAAACGGAGTTCTTACAGATTCTGAATTTGTTGAAAAAGGAAAATTCGGGAAAACATACGTTAATGTAGAACCTAGAATTACGGCAAACTATAGGATTAACGAAGTAAGCAGCATTAAAGGAGGCTATTCCAGAAATACTCAGAATTTACACCTTTTAAGCAACAGCGGAAGCGGAAATCCTACGGATCAGTGGATTGGAAGCAGCTTTACGGTAAAGCCTGAAATTGCAGATCAGGTAAGTTTGGGCTACAGCCGAAATTTCAGCAACAACAATTATGAAATCAATACCGAAATCTATTATAAGTCTCTTCAGAACCAGATCGATTATAAAAACGGAGCCCAGATTACTTTTGATACAGCAGCAGATGTGGAAAGCGAACTGCTGTTTGGAAAAGGAAGAGCCTACGGATTTGAAATCATCGCCAAAAAGAAAAGCGGAAGATTAACCGGATGGATTTCCTATACCTTATCCAAAACGGAGAGAAAAATCGACGGAATTAATAATAATGAATGGTACAACGCGAGACAAGACAAAACGCACGATCTTTCAGTTGTTGCCACTTATCAGCTGAATCCGAAATGGACTTTTTCGGGACTTTTTGTATACAGCACCGGAAATGCAGTTACGTTCCCGACCGGAAAGTATGAACTGAACGGACAGACGGTTTTCCAGTACAGCAGTAGAAATGCAGACAGAATGCCTGCTTACCACAGACTGGATTTTAATGCAACATACGAACCTGTAAACAACAAACGCTTTAAAGGATCATGGTCTTTCGGAATTTATAATATTTACGGCAGAGAAAATGCTTACACCATCACTTTTGAAGACAATCCGGATAAGCCGGGAACAACGCGCGCAATGCAGACTGCCCTGTTCAGATGGATTCCAAACATTACGTATAATTTCAAATTTTAATGCATGAAAAATATATTTTTAATCATACTGTCTTTATTTTTATTCACTTCCTGCGAAAAAGAAATAGATCTTGATCTCGAAGATCAGAGCGGACAGATTGTTATTGAGGGAAACATCACCGATCAGGCGGGACCTTATTTTGTGAAGATTACAAAATCCGTAGCCTTTACACAGGCGAACCAATATCCCGCAGTAACGAATGCGCAGGTGGTTTTGAGTGACAATACCGGACAGACGGAAACGCTTCAGTATGCCGGAAACGGAAATTACAAAACGTCCACCTTTGTGGGACAGCCCGGAAGACTTTATACGTTAACCATTAACGCAGAAGGAAAACAGTACACCGCGCAAAGTACAATGCCACAAGCTGTTTCTTTCGACGGTCTGGAGCAGGATTCTTTCCTTGTGGCAGGACAGACGAGCTATACGCTTCTGCCGCTTTTCACAGATCCGGCAACTCTAGGAAACCGTTATCTGTTTGTGTATACCGTAAACAGCAATCCGAAAAAATTCTTCTCCGAATTTTCAGATAATGTGAACAACGGATTACCGAACCAAAGACCTCTTCTGCTTCCCAACGACGACAGCAATGCGAATGATATTAAAGTAGTTGCAGGAGATGTGATCCATGTAGAAATGCAGTGTATTGATGATAAAGTGTATACCTATTATTCTGCCCTTCTACAGCTTTCAGGAAGCGGTCCCGGCGGAGGAATTACTCCCGCCAATCCTCCAAGCAACATCAGCAACGGAGCTTTGGGCTATTTTTCAGCACATACTGTAAGAATAAGAACCGCTGTTATTCAGTAAAAAATTAAATAAAAGCTATCTGTACTTTCCGGATAGCTTTTTTTGGCTTCTGTAAACAACTGACCTTTCAGTTCTTAAAAATTTATTATAGAATTAATACGATGTGATGTAACAAATATTCTCTTTTCGGTGTCTTATGTAAGAAACATAGTTTTTTTACATGAAAAATATTTTGATACCGATTGCCTTTTTAGCAGGCATATTTACATTTGCACAGGCTGAAAAGGATACTCTAAAATCTAAGGAGAAGGCTATTGAAGGAGTTACCGTAACGGTAAGAAAACCAACCATTGAATCCAAAGTAGACAGAACCGTTTTTAATGTTTCCAACAGCTCTATTCTCGCAGGAAACACGACTTGGGACGTCTTGAGAATGACTCCGCTGGTAAGTATTGATAACAATGATGCCATAAAAGCTGAAGGAGAAACCGTAACCGTTTACATCAACGACAGGAAGTCTGTTTTTACAGGAAAGGAACTGAAAGAATACCTGAAAACGATTCCTGCAGACAATCTGATGAAAATTGAGGTGATTACAAGTCCGTCTTCCCGCTATGAAGCAACAGGATCTGTCATCAATATTGTATTGAAAAAGCGTGATGATGAAGGAATTAAAGGGAGCGTTACCTTAAACAACAGGCAGAACACCAAAAACTCTCAGTATACCAACCTGAATTTAAATTATCACCGTAAAAGCTTTACACAGACCTTCATCGGAAGCTACAGCGACAATACCAACGTACAGAGCAATTCCAGTCTTTATAAAGTGGATGCTGAAAATTCTGAAACTTACAGAAATTCTAAAACCATAGGAAGATACAAAAGTCCTTCCCTTTCCTCCACTTCAGAATTTGAACTGAACAATAAAAATACAGTAGGTGTAATTCTTGAATATTACCAAAGCAACTCTTCTTCCAATACCGATGCAGACGGATTGAGAAATGTTAACGGACTCTTCGAAAATTCTTATCTTCAGAACCAAAATTCTACGGGACTTAACAGAAACTTCGGCTCCAATATTTTTTATAAATGGTATGATAAGGAAAAGAATAAAATCCTTGACATTAATTTAGGTTCCAATTATTACGGACAGTCGAGCGACGATTATTTTGTAAAAAATATGGTGTACAAATCCAAACCGGATGAAAAACAGGAAATAGGAGTTCTTACGGATACCGAAAACAGAAATTATTACCTGAAAGTAGATTACACGCAGCCTATCGGAAAAGAAGGCGGAAATTTTGAAGTCGGCGGAAAGATCGATTTCAATAATAATGTGATCCCAAACAGCTTATACGGCAATATGCTTACGGGGCTCAGTTCCGGAGATATTTTCCACTATGAGGACAACATCAGTTCCCTGTACGCCAACTACAGCAAAACATTCTTTAAAAAACTGGAAACCAGAATCGGACTCCGTTATGAATACATCGACTATAAAATACGTCAGGATAATGCAGGAACTTCGAGAAGAGATTCTTACGGAAAACTGCTGCCCAATATTTTATTGAAATATTCTTTTTCAGACAATTATGATTTAAGCTTAACGTATAATAAAAATATATGGCGACCGTGGTATGCGGAATTCAATCCGTTCATGATCCCGAACAGCGACGGATTCTACAGCCGTGGAAGCATCGATCTGGAACCCAACCCAAGCGACAGGGTTTATATGAAGTTAGGCATTCATAAAAAATACTTTATCTCTGCGAGATATATGTTTACCGATCAGGATTACTGGACCAATTATGTAACGGGAACGATTAATGATATCAACGGAAATCCTCAAAACATCACCATTACGCAGCCCTCCAACTTTTTCGGGAAAGTGCATAAGTATTACGTTTTTGCCAATACGAACCAGACTTTCTTCAAAAATAAATTTACGGTGAATCTTGGTCTAGGATGGTATTATATTGACAACAGCGATTTTAACAGGAAAAACGGTTTGGAAAATGCCAATAACTACATCAGCTATCTGAGTGCTTCCACCAACCTTACCTATACGAATCTGTTTAATAAAAATATCAATCTGAGCGCATGGGTAGAAGTGTCTAACCAGAATAACGGAAATTCCACGACGAACAAAGCAAACGTCTTTCATAATATTTCTGCCACGAAGATATTCCCGAAAACCCAGATGGAAGTCAGCCTTCAGCTCATGAATATTTTCCAGAGACCGAATTATGATGCCACCACTTTTGTGCAGGGAGGAACTTTCCGAAATGCTTCAAAATGGGACTGGTACGGAGCATCTATTTCATTTGTAAAACGTTTCGGAAACCAGAAAGTAAAAGAAAATACCAAAACCGATGTTGAGAAAAACGGCGGCGGCGGAAAATAATTTTAATGTTAAATTTTAGTACGGACGATGGATTAATTTTCATTGTCCGTTTTTTTTATTGAGTTTATTTCAACTTTTTTTAAATAAAATATTCTTTTTGGAAAACGCAAAGACGCAGGATTTTTATTCGTCTCAAATCTTTAAGGCGCAAGAAAATCGAAGATTTTCAATAAGAATTGATGCTTAATTTTATCGCAGATAAAATCTTTGTACCTTAAGCCAAGACCATATTTAATGAATATTTTACGTCATTGCGATGGTTGCTATTAAACTTCTAATTTACTCTAATTTTCACGTTCCCAACGTCAAATTGTATGTTCTGAACCTATCGGGATACGTTTTGTATGGTTTCGGATACGTTCTGTACTCTTTCGAAGACGTTAAATAATGGTTTGGATACGTTATTCAAACTGTCCGTTGAGGTTTTTGATGCGTCCGTTGAGGTCTTGAAGATCTCGTGATACGTCATGTAAATCTCGCGACACGTTTTACATCGATACGAAGAGGTGAAAGACCATTCCGGAATAATAAAACACATCTCCGAACCTGTCCGGAACCTATACAGATAATTGAATAACGTATCGGGATCGATGGATAACCTCATTGGAATATTAAAAGACGTGTTCATTGAGGTTTAATAGATGTTGAGCAGAGATTGTTATGGTGTCTTTTTTAAACGCTAAGCTCGCTGAGGTTGCTTTGAAATTTATGAGAATATTTTTCGAGCGCAACGGCGTGAAACTCAGCTAATGATAATCATGGTTTATAAATTCCTA
This sequence comes from Chryseobacterium sp. HMWF035, assembly GCF_003094695.1. NCBI lineage: Bacteria > Pseudomonadati > Bacteroidota > Flavobacteriia > Flavobacteriales > Weeksellaceae > Chryseobacterium > Chryseobacterium sp. HMWF035. The sequence continues at coordinate 125,939 of NZ_QEHP01000123.1, forward strand.
AAATTTTTCTTTCACTTTAAGCTTTGGCTAAAGCCATTATGTTTCGCAAAACTATTTAAATGGGCTAAAGCCCATTCCTACTGATAATTTGTATTGTTCTTGAATTGAACTCACGTTAATTTTAGTCATCATATTTAAAAAGTTTTGAAAAAGACAAGTCTGTTAAAGTCTTTTATATTATCATTTTTTTCGATTTAAGTATTAAACTTAAAGTTAAAATCTTTTGCTTCTTTTGCGGTAAAAAAGTTTAGACAAGTTTTATAATAAAAAAGCCGGAAAAAGATGAAATATCTTTTTCCGGCGTTGATTCTTAAAAAATCTTTTGAAATTATTGTTTACGGATACGGTAGAGTTTGCCTCCGTCCGTTACTGCATATAAATTGCTATCTGTTCCCTGTGTAATATCTCTGAAACGCTGGTTTTCGGATGAAAGAAGCCTTTCTTCGCCTATTACTTTGTTGTTTTCCAGAACCAGTCTCGCGATGTGCATTCCGCTTAGGGAAGCTACGAAAAGATTATTCTGCCACTCCGGAATGGTGTTTCCTTTATAAAAAGTGATTCCGCTTGGCGAAATAACAGGATCCCAATAGTAAACCGGCTGTTCCATTCCTGCCTGCTGCTGAATTCCGGCGCCGATGGTGGCTCCGCTGTATTCAATTCCGTAAGTGATGGTAGGCCAGCCATAATTTTTGCCGCCTAAAACCCTATTGATCTCATCCCCTCCTCTCGGTCCGTGCTCACTCTGCCATAATTCTCCCGTTACAGGATGGATGGCAATTCCCTGCGGATTTCTGTGTCCGATGCTGTATAATTCCGGCAATGCCCCCGATTGTGAAAACGAAGGATTCCCGGGTGCGGGCAGACCACTGGTTGTAATTCTCAGGATTTTGCCTAAAGCTGCCGTTGCAGACTGTGCAAGAGGTCTTGTAGAAAGATCTGAACGTTCACCTGTACTTACCAATAAATTGCCTGTATTATCAAAAACAATTCTTCCTCCGTAATGAAGATTTCCGACATTGGCAGAAGGATTTGCCCTGTAAATTACGGTCGGATTTTCTATTGTTGTCTCTGAATTGGAGAGTCTTCCTTTTGCTACAGAAGTTATATTTCCGCCTGAAACATTTTCAGAGAATACCCAGTAAACCATTCTGTTGGAAGTAAACTGCGGATCTACACAAAGTCCAAGCAATCCTCCCTGTCCTTCTGAATTTACGGAAGGAAGCCCGGTAATGGCATTGCTTAAGGTTCCGGTACTGCTTACGATTCTCATGGTTCCCGCTTTTTCGGTGATAAGCAGTCTGCCATCCGGCAAAGCTGTAATTCCCCAAGGGGAAGCCAGAACTGAAGTTACCACTTCACTTACATACGGCGTGGAAGTTTTTGCACCATTCGCTCTCGTCTGTCCTGCAAAAGCCGGCTGATAATTCGTATTGGCAGCATTGGATTCTACCGGAGGAAGCGAGGGACCGTTATTTCCTCCATTTTCATCGATGGTATCCGAACAGCTTGCCATTACCAGCGAAGCAGCAACCAGTACATGATAGGTTCTTATTTTCATATTTCAAAATATTGGTGTTTCTGTGTGAGTTTTGTTTTGTGCAACAAATTACTTGCCGTAAATCCCGAATTGGTGGCAATTTATCAATACGATTCAATCGGTTGCACTGTTTCAGGGGATTTCTTACATTTTAATTAATGATTAAGAAAATTTTAAGTTTAAAAAATAAAGTATGGCATGAATATTATTGCATTATAGTAAACACGTTGAAGATGGAAAACCTGTTAGCCAATAAAGATTTAATAAACAAGTATTTAAAATTAGTCATTAAACAGCAATTCAATACAGAAATTGATTTGAGAGGAGAATATACATTTACCGAAAATCTGGTTTCTAAAAAACCGATTATTGCCACTACTTTCTCGGAAAAAATTCTTTCGCAGCCCGATATAAAAATGGTTTTGACATCTGTAATCACAGAAATAAATATCGGAGTCTGTACAACAGAACAGATGCAGAAAGCAGTTGAAATTTATCCTGAAACCGATTCGAGGGAAATGCAGGAAATTGTTTAAATAAAACTCCCTGTACAGCTTTGTACAGGGAGTTTTATTTTTTGAGAGAATTACTTTAAATTTTTCGAATATTACTGCAGATACTGTGCAACTTTATCTTCTAAATCTTCAAGATTGAAAGGTTTGGCAACATAATCATCCGCCTGAGCTTCCTGCGCAAGAGCTACAATGTCGTTATTTGCCGTTACATAAATCACGGGAATGCTTTTAAATTCCTGATGATTTTTCAGAAGCCTTGTTGCTTCCACTCCACCAATTTTGGGAATCCAGTTGTCCATAAGGATGACATCCGGCTGAAACTGTTCTACTTTCTCCAAAATATCATGTGAAGTTTCCGAAATTTCGACCTGATAACCATTTTCTTCAAAAATGATGGTGATGACTTCCAAAATAGTTTTATCATCATCAAAAATCAAAATTTTCTTCTTGCTCATATCTATTTAACTTTAGTTAGGGGTTATATTTTTATAACTGATTGATGTACTCTGCCAGATTATCGGGCTTTATAATCAGATCAAAATTAATTTCTTCCACAGCGTGTTTCGGCATATAATCTACTTCTGCGGTTTCGGGATCCTGAATCCAGACTTTTCCGTTGTTTTTTTTGATGTATGCCAAACCTTCCACACCATCTGCATTGGCTCCGGAAAGCAGCACACCGATCATCCGGTCGCCGTAAATCTCCGCCGCAGATTTAAAGGTTACATCTATGGAAGGACGGGAATAGTTCATCTTTTCCGAGCTGTCCAGAGACATGATGTTTTTATTTTCAAATAATAAATGGTAATCTGCCGGAGCAATATAGATTGTATTATTCTGAATTTCTGTTTTATCTTCGATATCAATAACCGGCATAGGCGAAAACTGCTGCAGCAAAGTCTGCAGGATATTGTTGGAATGTGCTTTTCTGTGAACCACCAGCAGAATGGCAAAATCCAGCTTTTCGTTTATTTTTTTAATCATTTCCAGAATGACCTGCAAACTTCCTGCGGATCCTCCGATAACGATCAGGTCGATATTTGTATTATTCGTTCTCATGATAAAACAGCTTACTGATGATCTACTTTTTTCCAGATCTTCTGATCATCCACCTGATTATAATTTTTGTCTAATTTAGAAAATCTAAGGGTTTCTTTTGCGCCCAACGCCAAAAAACCTAAATTTTCCAGACTGTTATCAAAAAGACGGAAGACTCTTTCCTGAAGACCGCGATCGAAATAGATAAGAACATTTCGGCAGATAATAAGCTGAAAACTGTTGAAAGAGCTGTCGGAAACGAGATTATGGGTAGAAAGAATTAGCTTTTCCTGAAGGCTTTTATCAAATTTCACACTGTCGTAATTGGCTGTATAATAATCTGAAAAATTCTTTTTCCCGCCCGATAAAATATAGTTTTCAGAATACAGCTTCATCTGCTGCAAAGGAAAAACTCCGGCTCTTGCTGTTTCCAGAACGGAAGGATTAAGATCTGTCCCGTAAATTAAAGATTTATGGTAAAGATTTGCCTCTTTAAGCAAAATAGCCATTGAGTAGGCTTCTTCTCCGGTAGAACATCCCGCCACCCAGATTCTGATGAGCGGATAGGTTCCCAACTGCGGAAGAATTTTCTCCCGTAATGCTTTAAAAAACTGAGGATCGCGGAACATTTCCGTTACGTTTACGGTAATTTCTTCGATGAATCTTTTCAGGTATTCAGGATCATTAAGTATTGTATATCTTAACTCTGCAAAGCTTGTAAATCTGTCGATCAGGCATATACGGTTCACCCTGCGCTTGAAGGAAGCGCGGCTGTACTCGGAGAAATCGTAGCCGTACATATCGTAGACATCTTTAATAAGATATTCTACTTCTTCATCTTTTACAATACTTGGTTCCAGCATTTACGATAATTTTTCTATAGCATTCATTAAAAGGTCTACATCTATCGGCTTTGAAACATAGTCTGCAGCTCCTGCATCCAGACATTTCTGGCGGTCTTCAGGCATTGCCTGCGCGGTAACTGCAATTACGGGAATATTGCTGATAGAAGGTGTATTTTTTATCATCTTTATGGCTTCATACCCATCCATTTCCGGCATCATCATGTCCATTAAAACTACATCAAAATGGTTGTCTTTATTTAAAACTTCAATGGCTTCCTGAGCCATTGTACTGCTTTCAATGTGATATCCTCTGGCTTTCAGGGTGAGCTTTAAAGCAAATATATTGCGCGGATCATCGTCCACGATAAGAATTTTTTTATTCATCAGAATTTTAGCTGTTTAACTTTCATATAACCAAACACGAAGTAAGGATAGTAACTGATCGATATCCACCGGTTTGGAGATATAATCTGACGCTCCTGCCGTGATGCATTTTTCACGCTCTCCGATCATGGATTTTGCGGTAATGGCAATAATCGGCAGTCTTTTGAACTTAGGCATTTTTCTGATTTCCTTGATCGCCTCGTAACCGTCGAGTTCGGGCATCATCATATCCATCAGGATAACGTCTATATCAGGATTTTCTTTAATCTGCTGGATCGCATGGTTCCCGTCCATAGCAACCACAACTTCTACTTTGTATTTTTCAAGCGCTTTGGTAAGGGAGAAAATATTTCGGACATCATCATCGGTAATCAGTATTTTTTTACCGCTTAAAACTTCCGTAAGCGATCCCATTGTTTTGCTTCTTACATTTTCAATGGAATTATTTTTCTCTTCCACCAGATGCAGGAACAATCCCACTTCATCCAGAATTCTCTGGTAAGAATGTGCTGTTTTTACAACGATGGAGTCTGCATACTGCTTTATTTTCAGTTCTTCGGATTTGGATAGATTTCTTTCGGTAAAGATGATGATCGGAAGATTCTCCAGTCCTTCATAACTTTTTATGGATTCTATAATTTCATATTCGTTTCCTCTTGAAGCTCCAATGTCCAGAATGACGCAGTCTACATGATTTGCCGTTAAGGCTTTTACGCTGTCCTGCACGTTATTTTCTACCGACAACGAAATATTGAAATTGCTGAGGAAATAAGACAGTGCACTTGCGTGTTTTGCGTTTTCTTCTACAATTAATACTTTCTGCGGACCTTTTTTAAGGGCTTCTTCAATCTTTCTGAAAACATCGGTCATCTGATCGAGCGCAACAGGTTTGCTGATGAAATCAATTGCACCTTTCATGAGGCTTTCATTCTTTACATGAAGCGCAGACATCATGTGTACCGGAATGTGTTTTGTTTCGGGATTGGATTTTAAATCATCCATTACCTGCCATCCGTCTTTTACAGGGAGCTGAACATCCAGCAGAATTGCCTGCGGACGATATTCGAGTGCTGCGGCAAGACCGCGGTCTCCTCTTACTTCAATCACAGCTTTGTAGTTCTGTAAATGAGCATATTTCAGCAATGCTTTGGCGAAATTGGTATCATCTTCGATAATGAGAATGGTTTTATCGCCTACCTGAATGGTATTTCTGTCGTCGTCCACATTTTCAGGGATTTGAAGGGTATTTACGACTTCCTTTTCTTGTGTTTGTTTTTCATCAAGAATATTCTGAATTTCTTCAACATCTTCACGGATGATTTCCACAAGATTCTGATCGTTCTCAACCTGAGGAACTTCCGGAACTGCTTTTACAGGAATACTTAAGCTGAATTCGCTTCCTTCATCCACTTTACTTTTTAAGGTAAGCTCTCCGCCTAATAATCTCGCAATTTCACGGCTGATCGATAGTCCAAGACCTGTTCCCCCGAATTTTCTTCTTGTGGAACCGTCTGCCTGCTGAAATGCTTCAAAAATGATTTTCTGTTTGTCTTCAGCGATCCCGATTCCCGTATCTTTTACGGAAAAGATGATAAAATCTGCTTTTTTAGGATCTTTTTTAATGTTTAAATCGATGCTTCCTTTTGTGGTAAATTTCAATGCATTCGATAATAGGTTTCTCAGAACCTGATCTACTCTTAAACGGTCGGTTTCAATATTTTTCTCAAGAGATTCATCGATATTGATGTTAAACTGAAGATTTTTCTCCTGAAATACAGGATTGAAAAGGTCTTTTAAGTCTTTTACCACATCATTGATAACAACATCCTGATATTCCAGAGTCATCTTTCCGGATTCAATTTTAGCGAGATCCAGAATTTCATCAATTAGGGTTAATAAACTGCTTCCTGAGCTTTGAATTACTTTAGCGGATTCGATCTGATCTTCATTAAGATTTTCATCCGGATTTTCCGTCATCAGTCTTGAAAGAAGAAGGATTGAATTTAACGGTGTACGCAATTCGTGGGACATATTTGCGAGGAATTCCGACTTGTATTTTGTACTCAAAGCCAGTTCTTCTACTTTTTTCTGAATTTCATTGTTGCGCTCTGCAATCAAATGATTTTTTTCTTCCAACAGTCTTGAACGTTCTTCCAGCTCTGCATTTGCCTGCATCAGTTCTTCCTGCTGAACTTTCAGTTCTTCTTCTGAAGCCTGAAGTTTCTGGGTTTGCGCTTCGAGTTCGGTATTCAGATTTTCAAGCTCGGAATGCTGTACCTGCAGTTCTTCCGACTGCGCCTGTGTTTCTTCCAGCAACTGCTGTTCTTTTTCACGGCCTTTTGCCGCACTTAAGGCAATTCCTATGTTTCTGCTACATTCCAGGAAATAATCGACTCTGTCTTTTTCAAAATTGGTTGTTGAACCTAATTCTAAAACTCCAATGATGAAACCGTCGGCAAAGATCGGGATCAGCATAATTCCGTAAATCTGGATCGTGCTGCTTGCAAAGGTTACCACAAAATCATCTTCATGAAGATTATTGTATACCTGAGGTTTTTCGCTGACGAAAGTCTGTCCTACCATTCCTTCTCCGGGTTCGAAAACTTTTTTCATGTTGTTTTCCAGACCAAAAGCTACGTTCAGCTTAAGTAATCCTTCATCATAAAGGTAGATTGAACCATTGATGCAGTTTCCATATTCAATAAGCTGATGAAGAGATGCTTTGGCAACGTCCTTTACCGATTTGTTTCCTACCAAAGATTCGTTAAGTATGGCAAGACCTTTCTGTCTCCAGTCGCTTTTATTAATGGTATCGAAAGATAATTTCAGAGATTCCGTCATATTATTTAAAGACTCCACCAAGTCGCCGAGATCATCTTCAGCCGTATCTACGACTCTCTGGTTATAATCTCCGTTGGCAATTCTGTTGGCAATCTGTTTGATTGCGATTACTCTTCTGGACATTTCCTCGTCTTTTGCTTTCAGCATTTTTTCAAGTTTATCTCTTCGGATAAGATCTGCTCTCAGTTTTACATAGAAAAATGCAGTAACCACGACCGCTGCAATTGAAGAAAATATAATGAAGAAAACGGTAGTTCGGGAAGATTTATTAAGATCTCTGGTTTTTACAGCAAGCTGATTTTCTTCATATTGAGAGAAATCTTTTACAATCTGTCTGCACCGGTCCATATACAGCTTACTTTCTTCAATCTGCTCCTGCGTCATCATGATGCCTCTTCTGCGGTTTTCTACAAAGAGCTTCATATTGGCAAGATTGGTCTCTACATTTTTTTCCAGAAGGTCCAAAAGTCTTTTTTGGTGCGGATCTGTAATTTCCAGACTTCTTGCATATTCAAAGGTTTTAGAATATTCAGAAATACTTCTTTTAAAGGGTTCCAGAAAAACTTCCTGACCGGTAAGCTGATATCCTCTGTTTCCGGTTTCCGCATCAAGAACCGCAACCAGAATATCTTTTACCGCCGTTACAACGCGTCTGCTTTTTCCAACGCTTTCACGATGGTTCATCTGGTTCTGAATGCTGAAGTAGGAAGCCAGTGAACTTGCAATCAGGATCAGGATAGAAAATCCTATCCCAAACTGAAGATTTCTTATAATTTTTTTCGGCATGGAAAATTAATTTAAAGGTAGAGTGAAATAAAATGTAGACCCTTCATCTATTTTGCTGGAAACGCCTATATTTCCGTGGTGCTGTTTGATGATCTCGGAACAGATAAAAAGACCGATTCCCATTCCCTGAAACTGGAGTGAAGATTCTTCCACACGGTAAAATTTATTGAAAACAGCTTCCTGCTTAAAATCCGGAATTCCTATTCCGAAGTCTGTAACGCTTACTCTTACTTCCTGCTCTTCTTCGTCTACAAAAGTGGTTACAATCACCTGATTGTTTTGAGGTGAATATTTTATGGCATTGGTTAAAAAGTTAATGAGAACCTGCTCGATACGAATTTCATCCAGCGGAATAAGAATGTCGGGTTTAATTCCATCGCGCTTGATTTTTACTCTGCTTTCGTGCGTCTGCACAATTGTATCGATTGCGTTGCTGATCACGCTTTCAAGATTTACAGGTTTTTTAGTGATTTTCAGTTTTCCGTTTTCAATTTTGGAAACGTCAAGAAGGTCTGTAATTAAAGTGTTCAGTTTTTCGATCTGATCCTGTACTTTGGTAAGGAAGCCGGCTTCTGCGCTTTCTTTATCGAGTTTTAATTTTCTTTCCAATAACTGTACATAAGCTTTAATGCTCGTTAAAGGAGTTTTGAGTTCATGGCTTGCAATACTCAGGAATTCATCCTTTTCTTTCTCCACTTTTTTCTGATCATCGATATCTGTAAAGGTTCCTACCCAGTTTTTAATCGCGTTTTCTTCGTAGACGGGAGTTACGCGTAAAAGATGGTAGCGGAAATCGCCCGTTTCTCTATTTTTTATTCTGATTTCAAGATCCAGGGATTTTCCTTTCTTTCGGCATCGTTCAAATTCTTCCTGAATATTGTCATCATCGGGATGGGTCTCGGGAAAATTTTTCTCAGAATCTGAGTAATCATACCATTTACCATTTACAAAATCTACAATTCCGTTTTCATTAAGGGTAAAAGCAATCTGAGGAAGAGATTCAAGCATTAAGTGAAAATGATCAATCTGCGACTTCATGGTCACCTGAGATTCTCTTCTTCCTTTTACTTCGAGTTCCAGGCTCTGCTGCGTTTTTTTCATCGCAATATTCTGTTCCTGCAGGTTGTAGAACGTTTTTACTTTCAGCATCAGAATTTCCGGATCTACCGGTTTTGTTACATAATCTTTCCCTCCGGAAGCGTAGCCGCGTGTGATAAATCTTTTCTCGGTATTTACTGCAGAAAGAAAAATAATAGGAACTTCTTTTGTTTTGCTGTATCCTGCTAAAGTTTCCGCCACTTCAAAGCCATCCATATCCGGCATTTGAACATCCAAAATAATCAGTGCGTAATCATTTTTTAAGGCCTTCATTAGCGCTTCTTCACCGGAATCTGCAGTATCTACCTGAAAATCTTTGGATTCGAGTAGTTTTTTGAGTGAATAGAGATTACTTTGGTTGTCATCAACAATTAAGATCATATAAACTTTAAATCAATAATTAATTATATTTACTTCAGCTTCAAAAATACTCACAATATTTCGAAAAACAGGAATTTTTTACCTATTATCAAAACACATACCACAATAGTGGAAAAAAATTTTGTGATGCTCATTTTTTTACAAAAAATTTTTAAAATTTCTTTTTTCTTCAATTCAGTGATTTAAGAGTAAAATTTTAACCACATACCACATTTTTAGTTAAAATTTTAATCTAAAAAAATTATTCACGGCACAGTGTTTGAATACAGGATAGTAACACTTTTTCACTTAAATATATTTTTCAAAATTAACCCACGTTTTATTGCGTGGGTTTGTTTTATTGTTCTTATATTTGCATCGAATTTCTCATGTTTAATTTGAGTTTTCATGGTTATTAGTTTTTATCCCCGCCGAAAGTCGGGGATTTTTTTATGAATTTTATTCAGCCTGTTTCACATTTTTTAAGTGGCTTATTTTCTGAATATTATTCTTAAAATTAACTATTATGTTGAAAAAAATAAAGATGATGGCACAACTTGTGATATAGATAAGACACACTTAAAATCATTAGATATGTCGATACAAATACAAGTTGCCCGATGCACGCAATGCAAAGGTTATACTTCCGCTGCCCCGCTTGAACAGAAACATAATAATCATCCTGATATCATTGATCATTTTTTCTATCACGGAGAACCCGCGTTTACACTGGACCAGAAAACTTTTGAAAAATTCAGAAATTTAGAAAATACAGAAGTAACAGTAATGGATCTTCATGAGCATGAAAAAAATGACCATCAACATTGCAACTGTATAAAAAAGCCTGCTCAAAAGACAGCGCATTCTCAAAAGGAAATTTTCAGCCTGCCTAAAAATCCTTTTGCAGCTGAAAAACATGAAATGGATAACGAGATTTATTTTAAAGATCTGTATTACACGTATAATAATTTTCACGGCATAAGTTCTTCCAATCATTATGGGAATTCCGGTAGAAAATTCCGTTAATGCGATTATAATATTACAACCTAAATTTCTTAATATTAAAGGAGTATTTAAGAGGGTAAGTTACAGACTCATGCTTTTAAATACTTCTTTTGCTATTATGATGACTTAAAATCATTCGATTAAAAAATTAAATTCCTTTCTGTATTGCGAAGGACTTTTCTGAATGTATTCCTTAAAAGTTTTGTTGAAGTAACTGAAGTTGTTGAAACCCGATTCAAAACACACTTCTGTAATGCTCAAAGGCTGTTCTGCAAGAAGCTTTAACGAATGGGTAATTCTGTATTCGTTGACAAACTGTGTGAAGGTTTTATTGGTGATTTTTTTAAAGTAGCGGCAAAAAGAAGGTACTCTCATATTGGCAAGATCTGCAACCTGCTCTAAAGTGATCTGTTCTTTAAAATGATCTTTCACATAATTAAAAATAAGATTGATTCTTTCATTATCCTCCACCTGAGTCTGAAGGTAATATTTTCCGGCATTCAGAATTCTGTAATCCGGTGTTGAAGCCAAAGCATCCAGAATCTCCAGAAATTTCACCAGTTTTTCTAACGATGAAGATTCGTGCATTGCTACAATTTTCTGTCCTATCTGTTTTTTGATATTTTCCGAAAAAACAATTCCTGCTTTTGATTTTTCCAGCAGAGCTGAAATTTTCTGCATTTCAGGAAGTTCAAAGAAATTTCCTCCCAAAAAATCAGGCTTGAACTGAATTACCATCTCATAATCGTTATTGGTATTTTCATTCGTCATTCCGCAGTGCGGCAGATTACTTCCCATAAGCACAAGATCTCCGTCGGAAAAGTAAGAAATATTACTTCCGATCTGTCTTTTTCCGGAACCTCCACAAACGAAAATCAGTTCAATTTCAGGGTGATAATGCCATACATGAGACTTTATATTTTCGTTGCGAAGAAATTTAAGACTTGTAAAACTGCTTCCGATATTGGGTTTTACGGCTTCAAAAGCCGGATGGGAATGCTTCATAGCCAATAATTAAAATTCATATACAAAATTAACAAATATTAATCTATAAATAAAATTTAGAGTTAAAATAATACATAAATATGAAAATTATATGGTAGCATACTGTTTACCAAGCATCTAAATTTGCAATATAAATAACTGATAATAAAAATCTTATCATTATGAAAAAATTATTTCAATCCGTTTTTATAGCAGCTTTTTTATTTGTTTCTGCAGATGCAATGGCTAAAGACAAAGATTTTTCCCTTTCTTTCGGAACATCTACATCCAAAACGGTACGTTTTGAAGTGAGCAACGCCAAAAATATATCGTTGGTTATTTACAATGATTCTTATGGCGAACTTTATTCCGAAAGGCTTGAAAATGAAGATTCAGTGATAAAGACTTACAATCTGGAGGATTTGGCAGAGGGAACTTATTACCTTATTGCAGAATCTGAGCAAAAGATTGAAAAATATAAGATAAAGATTAGTGATGACAATAAGGCTGAAATTGAAAAAACGCCTTTTGCCATTATCAGCAAACCGGAATTTAGTATTTCTGATCATGTTGTTAAGCTGCACATTGCAAATCTGAAGAACAAGGTAAGAATTTCTGTAACTGACTATTCCGGAAACACTTATTATTCTTCAACAAAGGAAGGGGAAAATGGTGAGCTGAACATGACTTTTGATCTCGATCCTAAAACCGCAGATCAATACATCATCAGTATTGAAGAAAATGGCAATACATTTAACAGAACAATCGCTTTGAGATAAGAGATTCTATACATTCCCGTATTTATATCGGAATTAAAATTTTACGTACAATTAGTTTATTAAGGCAGCTTTTCTTTTTTAAATCACGGAGAAATGGCTGCCTTAATTTTTTTAAAATTATCTTACTGATACAAAGCCGTTTTTGAAATTTATACCAAAAACCTTAAAAATTATTTTGCAGAAAATAAAAATAGTTCTATATTTGCACCACTGAAAACGACGATGTAATCGGAGTTTCTGGAGAGTTGGCAGAGTGGTCGATTGCGGCAGTCTTGAAAACTGTTGACTGTAACAGGTCCGGGGGTTCGAATCCCTCACTCTCCGCAAAAAAAATCCTTCAAATTCAATTTGAAGGATTTTTTATTTAACTGTTTTCTGAAGAATTGGATTTCAATTTCAGGAACATATAAGCCAGTCCTAATCCCAAACCTGCTAAAACTGCAATTTTTGTTTTTCTTGATGGAACAGGAAGCATCGTCTCGCCATAAATTCGGTGAGGCTCTGAGGAAGGCTCTAGAATATTTCCGGAATCAGATGGGGCATTTTTCACTTTCATCATCAGTCTCATGACCGCTGAAGCGGTATTAATGCCAGGTTTTGGAAATAACCCGTAAACGTTTTTCAGGAATGCTGAAGTGAAATCCGGAAATAAATCTTTTTTTGGACGTTTTGCCAATTCCACCATTTTAGCTGCTGTATCTCGCGGGTCTGCAGCAAAAGGAGGAACTTTAAAATCCAGCCCTGAATATTTTGCAGAGTGCATATTTCCTGTAGAACGCTGAATCTGCGGATAAAGATTACAGATATGGATCTGCGGAAAATCTGAAATTTCTCCATGAAGACACTCCATCATTCCTCTGATTCCGAATTTTGTGGAAGAGTAAACCGCACTGTAAGGAGCCGGCATAAATCCGCCTATAGAGACGTTATTGATTAAAATTCCTTCGTTCTGTTTTTTAAAGACCGGCAAAACACTGTAAGCTCCATGCATATACCCGAAAAGATTGGTTTTAATCACCTGTTCATTTACATCCATCGGAATTTCTTCAAATTTCCCACTGGACATTACTCCTGCATTGTTTACCCAAATATCTATTCTGCCGTTAAACTGCAATGCTTTATTAGCTAAATTCTGAACGTCACCCGCAATAGAAACATCTGTAGGAACAGCCATGGCGGAAACACCCAAATCTCTGCATAAAGCTACCGTTTCGTCCAAAGCTTCTTTGCCTCTTGCCGCAACTACAATATTACACCCCTCCAAAGCAAATGCTTCCGCAGCAGCTCTTCCTACTCCACTGCTTCCTCCGGTAATTACTACGGTTTTTCCTCTGATAGTTTTTTGTTCATTATTAGAATTCATTTTGTGATGGTTTTGGTTAATTACCTGTAATCAACCTATTATTATGCCATACCGAGTATAAATATCATTTAAATTCTTCTGTATTTATTAATTCCGAGATAAGAAATTAGATGCAGGATGTTATAAAATTTTTATACTATAAATTTTCGTTAATATTCTTAATTAATCTTAAATACAAGTTTTTCAGTATTTTCTTGGCACAATTTTTTAATACTACTAATTACTCATGTTTAATTTGAGTTTTCATGGTTATTAGTTTTTATCCTCAGATTCTCTCTGAGGATTTTTTTTGTTTTAAATCTACGAATTTCCGTATAAAAGCAATAAAAAAAACAGACCTTTACAGATCTGTTCTTTAATAAATAATATGTCTCTTTAAATATGTTTACATAGCATAAGCTCCTTTGTTCTGAAAAACATTAATGACTTCTGTTTTGTTGTTAATGGTATTGTATATAACCTCAACGGTAAAATAAGAAACTTCATAAAGTACATATTTTACTGTATCCATTGTTCTTTCGCTCATGATACGTCCTTCATTCATCACGAAACTGCACTGTGCCTGATTTGGCAAATTTTTAAAATCGTAGTAAGAAATCATAGCTTTGTTTTTTAATAGTTTCAAATAGAGACACACAATTTCTTTGCCAATTTTCTTCAATAAAGTTAAATTCTTAAAATTTAGATAAAAATACACCAATACAGTGATTATATTCACAATAAATACTATTAAATCTTTGATGGTCATAAATATTTATC
>NZ_QEHP01000124.1:0-61704 GCF_003094695.1 Chryseobacterium sp. HMWF035
GTAATATATAGTGTTATCTCATTTCCTTCAAAATTAGATTTATAAATTCCTATATATGGATCTAATTCATGATTTAAATCTTTTACATAGGAACCTTGAGGAATGTTTCTAAGAATTGTATTTATTGGCAAAGTTTGTCCTCTAGAAGAAACAATTAAAAATGACATAAGTAGGATTGATAAAAGTTTTTTCATAATATGTTTGGATAAAAAGCCTCCAAAGAGGCTTTCATTATTGTTTCGTAAAGATTAAAGGATTTTCCGTTTCAGGAAGATAAATCGTTAAATCAGGATTTCCTGGACATTGTCCGGGCAATATCATTAAATCATCTGGTTCATAAAGCCATGAAATTTGAGTAGCATTTATTTTTTTTAAAAAAACATTTCCCCAACCGACACCACAATTTGTTCCACTATAATAAAATATTACAGAGTTGTCGTAAGATCTAATTCTTGTACTGAATAATTCAATATTCAAGTTAGCGTTATTTTGAGTATCTTGTAATACTATTCCCGATGAATTTTTTACAATGTATTTTATAACTAAGGCGTCTCTGTAAAAATTTTTATTGGAACGTTCTTCCAGTCTATCATCAACTTTAGTAATGTAAAGTGTAATTTCTTTTCCCAAATAGCTTGCTTTATATATTCCAATATAGGGATTTAATTCGTTATTTAAATCTTTTACATGCGCATTAGCGGGTATATCGTCCAAAAATGTGTTCAATGGAACAGTTTGTTGTGCTTTGCAAGACACAAAATTTATTATTATTGTTATTAATAATGTTTTTAAATGTACATTTTTCATTTGTTTATTTTTAAAGTTGTGGACAAGGGATAGCTTCAGGAATTCCATTGGCATCTAAGTTAATATTATTTACAGTACCATCATCATCTACTCTCTGTAAAATTACTTTACCTGATAATCCCATATTATGTAAGGTTTCAAAAAATAATTTTTCATACCCTTTTTTATTCAGCGTTATATCTCCAAGAAAATTAACATAAGGTAAAGTTTCCGCTAATTCATGCTCACGATCTCTATAATCTTTATTGAATTTTTTCATTTCGTCTTCCGTGAAATTTTTAGATAAATCGGCTGTGATACCACCAAATCGGATAATGTAATGAAACATTCGAAAACATCCTGAAACATCCGGATAACATTTCTCAGCTCCAATCATGCCAATGTAAGCGTCTCCATAGTTAGCAACCGTTGGCTGCACGTGTGCAAAACTAAGTATTGAGAAAATGTCCTTAGGAGAATGTATTTTCGCACCTTTGTAAGTATGATTATGGTAAGCTCCTTTTGCCCCTGCAATATTATTAAATATCACATGATGGTCTTCTGAGACATCGGCAGGATAAAACATCCCATTTTTTTCTATTCTTCCTATTTCTCCTTCATTTATATCCAGTGCAGCCTTTTTTGCCTGTTTTGTAATATCATCTATAGCCAGCTGTACTTTAGGATCTTTCAGCATATTTTTTGTTTTTTCGCAGGGATTACTTAAATTCGGGATATTCGGAGAAGTAGGAACTCCTATTGGGCAAGGATTATATACAGCAACAGGATCAAGGGGATTTTGAAACACTTCGGTGATACAATTGTCATTTCCTGCATTGCCTCCTCCCGTTCCGTCATCAGAGCCTGTGTTTCCGGAACCTCCTTCATTTCCTCCGCCGCCGCCAGATGAACAAGACCAGTAGCCTATAGTATATACCTGTGGCTTAATCTCTGCTGTGCAGTTTACCCAGTCGCTTATATTGCTTTGGTTATGGATATGCTGGCTGCAATCTTGCCAGATGGTTTCTTCCACGTAAGAACATTCCTGTACTTTAGATAAGGTAATATTGGTACCTGCTTCTGTAATCGTTGTTTTTCCTTTAGTATCCATCGGTATCCCGTCCATAATATTCTGTTTTTCCTGTTGGGTAAAATTATAGCGGAATAATAATCCTTTGTAAGTTCCATCGGGAAGTGGCGTTAATACCAGATTTTCAACAGGTGCATCTATGGGAGCATTCTCCCTTACAATACTGAAAGTGTAGGTATGGTAATTCGGTCCGTTTTCGATATAGATTACATCATTTGTATTAATGGTAACTCCGCTTCCGGCATTTACGGTTTTTCCCGATACATTGTATTGTGAAGATCTCAGCAAAGTCTGGGCTTCTGAGATTTCTGGCATAAGCTTTAGCCTGTGTTTACTTTCAGCCAGAGACATTCTTCTGGAGGTTAGCTGAAACTGGCTGCTGTTTTCAAAAATTTCTTTTTCAGGAAGCATATCATTCCTGCAGGAGTAAGAAACGAGAAACACTGCCACAAGAGCCAGCCACGAAATCATTTTTTTCGTCATAGTCATTTTAGTTTTTTTCGGGTTAAATATAATTCTTTTTATTATAAGATGCATTTTTTTGTTTTGGTTGCACCAGATGTATTAAAAAAGATAATCTATATGTGTACAATAGCAAATCTAATACGTAATTTTACTTCTGCCTACAACAAAAGTTTTAAAATCCACCACAAAAGTTTTAATTTTGAAATATAAAAAACAGTAAATTAGCTGAAAAATTATTAGAATATGTCTTTAGGAACCAAACTGAGAGCGCTGAGAACAGAAAGAAATTTATCGCAGACACAAGTCGCTATGGAGCTTGATATTTCGCAGACTGCATACTGCAAATGGGAAAGCGACCAGACCAAACCGGGAATTGACAACCTGCTGAAAATCTCTGAATTCTATGAAAAGGATATCTATGATCTTGTACGAGAAGAAAATGGAGACAGTATTTATAATAATACATTAGGAGATGCTAGTGCAATCAGTAAGGTTACGACTATTAATAATTACATATCAGATAAGCTTGTAGAACAATACGAAGAGCGCATCAAAGAGCTTCAGGAAAGAAATCAGGAGTTGAAAGACCAGATCGAATTCTGGAAAAGTAAAGGAGAAAGCAAAACGTAGTTTTTTTTTCCGAAAGTTTACTGCGGCAAACAGCCATGCTCCGGAGCAATCCGAAAACCCGCTGCATCCTGCACGGTGCTTTCGGAAGCATCCGAAAACCTCCTGCGCTGTGCAGGAAACTTTCGGGAACCCCGAAAAAATAAATCTGCCCCCTCAGCAGATTTTACGATAAAGAACAATATTTTATCTTAATAAAAATAAATACAAATGAATTCTATTGACCTTCCAAAACTAAGGAATGCAGAATATCTGCAATATGCCAAAGACTTTACCGCTATTATTAACCTTAATAATCCTGCTGCCTTACAGATAGATACCAAGCTTTCTGTTTTTACATCCAAAATTGCAGAGCTGGAAGCACTCTTCAAAAAAGCACTCGCCAGCGAAACTACCGCAGAAATTATGCTGCTGGACGAAAGAAGGGATAACGCTATTATAGGAATAAACTATTTTCTGCAATCGCAGTCTTACCACTATGAAGCAGATAAAAAGCAGAAAGCCAAACTGCTTCTAGATAATATGGCGCTGTACGGAAGCGGTATTGCACGGCTCAATTATCAGGCAGAAACGGCTACCCTTAATAACATGATCCGGGATTGGGAGAATAAACCGGAGCTTACAGATGCAGTAGCGTCATTCGGTCTTTCAGCATGGGTAAATGAGCTGAAAACAGCTAATGAACTCTTCAATACAAAGTATCTTGCCCGTACACAGGAATACGGAGATGCCAGTCCCGAAACCATTAAAGGAAAAAGAGAAGAAACCAATGCGGCATATTATGCTTTAAGAGACAGGATCGATGCGCTTCATCTTTTGGTAGAAACACCGCCATCGCCGTATACTACGGTTATCAATCAGCTCAATGCGCTTACAGACCAGTACAATATACTTCTTGTAAACAGAAAAGAAACCGGAGCTGTACCGCAAAAAAATGAAAATCCTCCTTTACAATAATTTTAGCCCGTCTTTACCGACGGGTTTTTTATTGAGAAAACATATCCTTATCTTTACGTTGTATTAAACTTTAAACTAATTTCAGAATTAACCACAAAATGCACAAAAGACAATGTTAAAGTGATTTTCTATAATAATGAAAGCGCTCAAAAGAATAAAAATCAAAGATTTTTAAAAACTATGGTGGGCTTTTTCATTGATAATGATCAGCTTTAAATAAAAAGTTCAGTCATCTTTTGTCACTTTTGCGGCTCAATAAAAAAGTTTAATGATTGTCCGTAATTTGTCATCATTGAAAAACCTTTGAGTTCTTTGCTGAGTGAATAGTTTATGCTGAGCTTGTCGAAGCACCTTTGCGAACTTAAAACAGTTGGTATATAAAAAGAATCTTAGCGATCTTTGCGTTAAAATTAAGCATTATGATCAATGACGGATAATCAAAAAAAAGTTTAAACAGATTTAATATGTACTAAAAGAAGTTGATATAAACAATAAATTAAATTTTGAACCAAAATATTCCATTAGCTGAAAAATTAAGACCCAAAACACTGGACGATGTTCTCGGGCAGGAACATTTAACCGGAGAAAAGGGGACGATCCGGAAAATGCTGGAAAACAATTCCCTGAATTCTCTTATTTTCTGGGGACCTCCCGGAACCGGAAAAACCACTCTGGCGGAAATCATTTCTGAAAAGTCGGGAAGGAAATTCTATAAGCTTTCTGCGGTTTCTTCGGGAGTGAAAGATGTAAGAGATGTAATTGAAGATGCCAAAAAGCAGAATCTTTTTTCCGGAAAATCTCCGATTTTGTTTATTGATGAAATTCACCGTTTCAATAAATCTCAGCAGGATTCTCTTCTTCATGCCGTAGAAAAAGGCTGGATTGTTCTGATTGGTGCGACAACCGAAAACCCGAGCTTTGAAGTGGTTTCGGCTTTGCTTTCCAGAAGTCAGGTCTATGTTTTAAAAGCATTGACTTATGAAAAACTTGAAGAACTGATTGATACAGCTTCCGAAAAATTCAATCAGGATGAAAAAACATCGTTCAAAATCATTGAAAAAGAAGCTTTTATCCAATATTCGGGAGGCGATGCAAGAAAGCTGATTAATTCTGTAGAGTTGGTTTTAAATCAATATAAAAATTCCAAAAAATCAGAAATTAAAAACGAAGATGTGCTGGAAGTTTTACAGGAAACCATGGCGCTTTACGATAAAAACGGAGAGCAGCATTACGATATTATTTCGGCTTTCATTAAATCCATGCGCGGAAGTGATCCGAACGGAACCGTCTATTGGCTGGCTCGGATGATCGCAGGGGGAGAAGACATTAAATTTATTGCAAGAAGAATGCTGATCTTAGCTTCCGAAGATATCGGTCTTGCCAATCCGAATGCGTTGGTGATCGCCAACAACTGTTTTCAGGCGGTAAACGTGATCGGAAATCCGGAAGCACGAATTATCCTGAGTGAAACGGCGGTTTATCTTGCGGTTTCACCAAAGAGCAATTCAACGTACATGGCGATTAATGATGCATTGGCATTGGTAAAAAGAACAGGAAATCTGCCGGTTCCTTTACATTTAAGAAATGCACCCACAAAACTCATGAAAGATCTGGATTACGGAAAGGAGTACAAATATGCCCATTCTTACGACGGCAATTTTGTAGATCAGGATTTTCTTCCGGAAGAAATTAAAGATATAAAATTGTACGAACCGGGAAACAACGCCACCGAAAAGAAGATCTACGAAGAATTAAAGAAAAAATGGAACAATAAATATTGAAACTCTTCATTAACCGCAAAAGAGACAAAAGACAAACATCATAAATAATAAGAATACTTAAAGTTCTCAAAAGAAAAGCTTTGAGCAATATTACTGAAAAAAGGATGCTCAAACGGGCATCCTTTTCATTTAAAATATGATCTGAGAAATTACTTTCTAGAAGTTGTTACCGATACCATTTTCTTACCGTTGCTGGTAATAACCTGAGCATTGTTGATGATATCTCCGTACACTAAGGTTTTTGTATTGGTAAATTCGTACCCGTCAATAAGTACCGGTGTATCTGCAGGAAGCCCGAACTGAGCGTTCAGTTCATTTACAGGCATTCTGTCGATAACGGCCTGATTGCTTTTCAGTTTATATTCTACCAATCCGTTATCCGCCAGATAATCGAATTTTTTAAGATTCTGCGGAAGTTCCGTTGCAGATTTATATGCTTTTGAGCTTTGTACAGAGCCTTTATAATTATTATTATTAAACATATCTACCGTTCCTACAATATCATTTGCCACTGCAAATTTTGTAGCTGTATTCTTCTGAGCAAACAGCGTAGCAGAAGATAATAATAAAAAAGAGTAGAGAATTTTTTTCATAATGTTTCTGGAATAAATGACTATTAAAAACGTGATAAATATAGGTATTTTTTATAAAATGTAAATAAAAATTCATAATATTTTAACAATCGTTTATCAATAAAAGCTTTTATGAAATTATAAATTCTCAGTTTCCGGCTTTTCTTCTTTATTTTCCACTAAATTTTTAATAATTTTTTTGAGTCTCTGAAACAGAAACGAGCTTAGCAATAAAATGATTCCCAGAATGATAAAAGCAATAATCCGCGATACATTATCCATTTCCCAGACATCATACAGATAAAGCTTCAGGATCGTAACGGCAACCAGCGCAAAGCCGATTTTGCTGTATTCTGAAACATTGTTTTTCAGCCCTCTGTAAATAAAAATGCAGGCAAGAACCGCCCAGATAATCGGAAGATACAGAAGACCAAAATGCTTGCTTAAAACTTTGATGTCTGATGTTTTTTCGGCATTCAGCAAAATATAAATGTCGTACAGTTCGAAGCTTAATGCGGTTACAAAGGCAATAGAAATCAGCCAGTATGATAATTTTAGCCTAAGAAAATGGGAACCGGGTAAAACCTTCAGGATGATGTAAATGAATGGAATCCAATACAGAAGATAAAGCCCGTAAAAACCGAAGGGTACTTTATGCAGCAGAAAATTGGAAACAATTCCCGGACCTGAAATTACCGTATTCAATATAATCAGTACACAAAACAGATAAATAAGATTGGTTTCCGCAGGTTTTGGGATTTCCAGTTTTTTCCTGAACAGTAGAATTGCAAAAATATAATACAGCGTAAAAATCATTCCGACACTGAAGATTACAATCCACGGCTGTGCTGAAATATGATACATGATTTCCAGCAGAATAGCAAAATAGATCACGCTGTAGCTTAATATCGAAAATAAATATTCAAAGAAATCATTAATTTTTTCGTCGTGATCGGGATGTTTTCTCAATAGAAATAAATTGAAAAATGTAGTAACCAACGTCACGGAACTCGTAAGAAATAAAGGATTGAAAACAATATTCAGGCTTTTCGCATCGATATATTCTGTCCAGGTAATGATCTGTGCAATGATGACCAAAGGAAACAGAACGTAGAAACATTTTCTGAAGATCTGAAGACCGGTTTTCTTCCAGATATACAAAAGGAGGGTTGCTTCGATCGCCCAGACACTTGTAATGAGATGTGTCTTGAACTGCAATGCAACGGCTAATGTTAAAAGGCTTACCGTAACTGCGGCAAATACAGAATAATTTATGCCCAAATTCTTTTGGGAATATTCTCTGAACAGTAAGGCAGAATTTACCAAAGCAAAGCCAATCGGGAAAATAATCACAGGTTCATAGCCAAGCTGATCAAAAATATAAGCGAGTCCGATGATGTTTGTAAAATTAATTAAAACAAGCATCAGAATATCCAATGAAGACATAACTTCTTTCCTGAAGTAATTTTTTAAGGCAAAAAAATAGAAAATAAGGTACCCGGAAATATAAAAATAAATGCTTAATAGCTGTGTGGTCTCAAAAGTCCAGTACAAAAGATAAACATAGGTGAAGATAAATGCAATCCATCCGATACTTTTCCAGTTTTTAAGAAAGGCAACCGCGAGC
Organism: Chryseobacterium sp. HMWF035; assembly: GCF_003094695.1. Classification (NCBI taxonomy): domain Bacteria; kingdom Pseudomonadati; phylum Bacteroidota; class Flavobacteriia; order Flavobacteriales; family Weeksellaceae; genus Chryseobacterium; species Chryseobacterium sp. HMWF035. Next base: position 7,906 of record NZ_QEHP01000124.1, read on the forward strand.
ATTCCCAAATTAAGAACAGTAATGTAGGTAAACAGAAACGGATAATTGCTGTGTCCGGAACTTACCATTAACGGAGCTAAAAATCCTCCGAATAAAGAGAAAATAATGAGAATTTCACTTTTGTAATAATAGGAGAGTGCGATGCAGATTAAAGTAATAAAGCAGGTAACGGAAAAAGCAATATTCTGCGAAAACAAATGATATTCCCGAAAAGCAATGGTTGCGGTAAAGTATAAAACGGCAATTCCGCCTCCGGTAATGATAGAAGAAAATACAGAATAGTTTTTCCTCAAAAAATGACCAAGCGAAATGATAACGGCTCCTAAAAAGAATCCGATTCCCACTCTGGGGGTTTCTCCGATCCAGTTTTTATCAATCGCATATTTTACGAAATAGCCGATTCCTAAAACCAGCGTAAAGATCCCGATAATGGTTAAAGCATTTTGTTTCAGAAACTCGAAAATGATATTCATCCAGTCTTTTCCCTCTTTTTCAGAAGTCTGCTGAATAGTTTCTCTCTCTGCATGAAGAACCGGTTCATCATTCTGTATAGGTAAAGGAATGTTCTGCCATTCTTTTTCCTCCTGTATTTCAGAAACTTTATTGTCATCTAATTTTGAACTCAGTTCCGAAACCTTTTTTTCTAATCTGCTGATTTTGCTGTTCAGATGATTAAAGAGGATCAGAATACATAAAATAAGGAGAATAACGATCGAATAAATCATTTTTGCACTTTTGGTTATCAAATATAACAATAAACTTAATACCATATAATTAATCCGCCATCAACAGATGATATGGCGGATTAATTCTAAAGTAATATTTAAACTATAAAAAAATTAATTTGATACTTTATAAATATAGAATGAGCCTGTGCTTGAACCTAATAATCCTGCATCCAGCACAGAATAATTAGTAAGTCCGAAAGATATTTTGTCTCCGGCTTGAAGAGGATATAAAGAATTGATACTTCCTTCGGAAATGGTAAGACTTACCAGTCCCAGATTCACTCCGCTGAATTCGCGTACGTCGATAATACTGAAAGTTCCTGTTCTGTTTCTTAAAATCGCAATGCTTGGAGGAGTCGTTAATACTCCGGATTGTAATCCTGTTCCGTACCTGAATGTAAAACCAATGGCATAAATACCGGAAGAAGGCGCTGTGTAAGTATTGTCGGAATCCGAGAACAGGGAAGAAGTTCCCGTGGTTCTTTCTGTTGTTAAAAAGTTGACCGGTCTGAAACTGTTAGGTAAAATTCCGGCATTGATCAGAGTGATGCCAGACGATTTTCTAGCCGAGTACACAGAACTGTTTATTCCGTTATTTATTACATAATCTGCAATCATCTGTGGTGATACCTGTGCTACCTGAAAATCTCCACCTGTATTTTGGTTAACCGCCAGAATCTGATATCCCGGAAGGGCAGGAGCGGAAGGTGTCTGTCGGATTTTCATGGTACCATTTACATCCAGATTTGCCTGAGGGTTCGGAGTGTTAATGCCAACCCATCCACTTTGTGCAAAAGCAGAAGCTGACATCATCGCTAAAAGTAAGCTGTAAATTCTAGTTTTCATGCTGCAAAATTTAAATTAGTTAATGGTTTTAGTCTCAGTCAGTTATTTAAAATCATATCAAATATCGTGCAATGAAAACATTAATTTTTATTTTTTTTTCAACATTTGATGAAAAATTATAAAAAAAATTCATCTGTAATAATATTATGTTGTTTTATTACAAATTGATTTTTCCGCCTTAAATAATTAAAAAATTCTGTTAATCATTGGGTTATAAATAATATACAGGTAAAAATAGATTATTTTATCTTCAAAAACAAGAAAATAGCTAATTAAATCTCTTTTGTATGAAATATATTTCTTTTTTAGTTTTTAACTGTTTGTAATTTAGCTTTTTAAAAAAAATTCCTTATAATTTCCAAGAAAATCTACCTCTACATTCAGCGCTTTCAGCTCTTCCAAAGCATTCTGATAAAGGGTTGAATCCCAGTTTCCGGATACATTAATGTAAAAGAAGTAATTTCCAAGACCTGTTTTCAGTGTTCTGGATTCTATTTTGCTGAGGTTCATTTTTCTCCATGCAAAAACAGATAAAACCTGATGAAGTCCTCCCGCATGATCTTCAGGAAGCGTAATCAGCAGTCCGGATTTTTCTCCTAAAATTTCCAAATCTTTATTGTCATAAGCTTCCTGCTTTTTTGAAATAACAATAAATCTCGTATGGTTTTGTTCAAAATCCTGTATGTTCCGGTGAATGATCTTCAGACCATATAAATTTGCAGCAAACTGATTGGCAACTGCAGCGAGGTTTCTGTCCGGATGTTCAGAAACGTGTTTTGCAGCAGCAGCAGTGGAAGAAAAGTCCTGTTTCGGGATCTCCTTAAATGTTTTATCCAGAAAATGAAAGCTCTGCGCTAAAGCCTGCGGATGAGAATATATTTTTTCGATATTTGTTTCATCACACGTTGGATGAATCATCAGATGATGCGCAATCGGCATTACGGCTTCAGCCTGTATTTTTATATCCGGTGTTTTATACAGGTAATCCAGCGTCATGGAAACCGTTCCCTCGATGGAGTTTTCCAGAGGAACAACGGCTTTATCAACTTCTCCGGTTTCTACAGCGGTAAAACAGTCTAAAATATTGGTTTGTGGTAAAAGTTCTTCATTGGGAAAAAGCTGGGTTGCAGCAAGCTGTGTAAAACTTGCCTGTGGTCCCAAAAATGCAATCTTCATGATGTCTCTGTTATAATTTATTTAAATATAGCGAAATTTATACGGTCCGCTAAAATTGGTATTCTAAAATTAGCCTTATAAACTAATGTTTTGTGTATTCTTTTGGTCTGAATTATTCCTTCCAGTTCTCCTCAATCAGTTTCATGAGATAATCCGGACACTTCACCACTTTGTTGGTTTTGGCATCCAAAAAGAAAAGAGTAGTGGAAGCTTCTGTGATTTTATTATTTTCTTCGTTGAAGATTTCATATTCAAATTCAATTCTCACTCCCGGAATTTTTTTTACGTAGGTATGAATTTCTAATTTTTCATCATAAAAAGCAGGTCGCAGATACTTAATTTTATACTCCGAAACAGGCAGCCAAATTCCTTGATTCTCAATCTCATTATACGACATTCCTATGCTTCGGAAAAGCTCCACTCTTCCAATTTCCAGATACTCGGCGTAGTTGCCGTAATAAACGTATTTCATAGAGTCTGTTTCTCCGTAACGTACTCTTAATGAGTGTGTTGTGTGTATCATCTTAAGCTTCTTTATATACATACAAATATATTTTTAAATAATCAATATCCACAAAATTTTTTTTTAAGATAAAAAAATTAGACCTTTGTCGTCCTTCCAAAAATTACTAACAACTAAGAATTAATCGGGGCATCAATTATGGATGAAAATTTAATGATGATATGGCAGAAGTGCCTTCAGTTCATGCGCGATAATCTGAACGCAGCTGAAGATAATTCTGATCTGAAAAAACTTGAAAAATCTTTCGATTTACTATTCGATAAGGTTCAGCCGATTTCATTGGTTGAGAATAACCTTACGCTTATGGTGCCGAGCGATTTTTACAAGGAATATATTGAGGATAATTACCTGTCCTTGCTTTCGGCTGCCCTGAAGAAAAACATAGGAAAAGGAGTGAAATTATGGTATTCTGTAATGGAAAACAAACCTGCCGGTTTAGAAAGACCCGTTACCATGAATATGAAAGGTAAATCTGTACCTACTCCGAAAGTGCAGGAAACAATGCCGCAAGGTTTTTCTGCCAATATCGTGAACCCATTTGTGGTTCCGGGAATCAGAAAAGTAAATATTGATTCCAACTTAAAATCAGACTTCTCTTTCGATAATTATGTAGAAGGAGAAAGCAACAAATTTGCAGCGACGGTTGCAAGATCCATCGCTAAAAGACCGGGTGCAACAGCGTTTAACCCATTATTTTTATATGGAGGATACGGTGTTGGTAAAACGCACTTAGGACAGGCTGTAGGTCTGGAAGTGAAAAGCCAGTTTCCGGATAAAGTCGTTTTATATCTGTCTTCCGAAAAATTCATTCAGCAGTTTATTTCGGCAGCAAAAGCACATAAGCAGACCGAGTTTGCGAATTTTTATCAGATGGTTGATGTTTTAATCATTGATGATATTCAGTTCCTTTCCGGAAAATCTGCAACACAGGACAGCTTCTTCCACATTTTCGATCATTTGCATCAGAACGGAAAACAAATCATCCTTACTTCAGATAAAGCTCCGGCAGATATTCTGGATATTCAGGACAGGATTGTTTCCCGATTCAAATGGGGACTTTCTGCAGAGATCAAATCTCCGGATATTTCAACAAGAAAGCAGATCATCATTGATAAATTAAGCCGAGACGGAATCGTTCTTCCGGATGATATGCTGGATTTCCTTGCTGCGGAAGCAAAAACAAACGTAAGAGAGCTTATCGGAATCATCAATTCGGTTATTGCTTACTCTACCATTTATAAGCAGGATCTTAGCTTAACTTTATTGAAGGATACCATTAATAAGATTGCATCCAACCAGAAAAAAGTCATCAATATTCCTTATATTCAGGAAGTGGTTTGCGATTATTTCGGAATCAAAAAAGAACAGCTTTTATCCAAAACAAGAAAAAGAGAAATTGCACTTCCAAGACAATTGGCGATGTATTTTTCTAAAGAGCTAACCAATGCCACTTTCACAAAGATCGGCGAGGAAATGGGCGGAAAAGACCATTCTACGGTAATGTACGCTTGTGATACCATCAAAGATGTTTCCAAGATCGACAAAGAAGTTAAAAAGTATGTGAAGGAATTGGGAGAGAGAATTAAACAGTAAGAAATAATTTAATTTAAATACATAAAATGGAGAATAATTTTATTCTTCATTTTTTATTTAGTTTTGTTACCTGAAACATTAAAAACTGAGACTGAGATGAAAATATTAATGGTATGTCTGGGAAACATTTGCAGAAGTCCTTTAGCAGAAGGAATTATGAAAGCAAAGGCTCCTGAAAATTTTGTAATAGATTCTGCCGGAACCATTTCCATGCACGAAGGAAATCATCCCGACAAAAGAGCCATTAAAACCGCTTCAAACCAAGGAATTGATATTTCGAAACAGAGATCCAGACCAATAACGTCTGCAGATTTTGAAATATTTGATAAAATCTACTGCATGGATGTGGATGTTTTGGCAGATGTGGTTTCTAAAGCTAAAAATGAAGAACAGCGACAAAAAGTGTCTTTATTTCTTGAGGTTTTAGGCGATCATGAAAATGCTGAAGTTCCCGATCCTTATTGGGGAGATTTGCAGGAATTTGAAGACGTCTATCATTTGCTGGATCGTGGCTGCGATGCTGTTTTAAATAAAATTTCAAAATAATTATGAAAAAATTTTTCGTCCTTTTTCTTTTTTACAGCAGTTTTGCTTTTGCCCAGACAAAAGATGAAATCGCCATCCGTACCATGATGGATGATTTTATGAACTGCATTAAAACCAGAGATGAGGCAAAGTTTGTATCGCTTTTTCAGGATCCGGTTCTCTGGACAGGAGTGTATACAGATCGTACTTACAAAAAAGTTGTTACAGAATATCCCGACGAAAAAAGCTATTTTACAGATAATTATAAAGCCTTCATTAAAAGTTTTAAAGACAATAAATCGGAGGAAAGATTTGATAATGTGAAAATTATCGAAGACGGATCCATTGCTTCCGCTAATTTCGATTACAGTTTCTGGCATGACGGTAAAATGCTGAATTGGGGAAAAGAAATCTGGACTTTAATGAAAACCGACGGCAAATGGAAAATTACTTCCGTTTCTTTTTCCATGGATCTTACAAAATATTACCCACAACCTTCTTTAAAAGAAAGAACAAAAAAATAAAATCATGCTTTTTTTACTTCCTGCTTATCTTTCGGAAAATACCTCTATCACCCATTTTTCACCGGTGATTAAAGAGTATATCATGCAGACCGATTACTTCTTCGTGGAAAATGAAAAAACTGCCAGAAAAGTGGTTAAATTTTTCGCTCCTGAAAAAAAACAGTCGGAGCTGAAACTTTTTTTGCTGGATAAATACACAGAAAACGCAGATATTAAAGAAGCGCAGCAACTGATGCTAAAAGGTCAGGATTTCGGCTTGCTTTCTGAAGCGGGACTTCCGTGCATTGCAGATCCGGGAAATCTGATGGTAAAATGGTGTCATGAGAAAAACATCCGCGTTATCCCGATTTCAGGGCCTTCATCTATTATTTTAGCACTAATTTCCAGTGGTTTTAACGGTCAGGAATTTACCTTCAACGGCTATCTTCCGATTGATAAAAGTGAAAAGAAGAAGCAGATTCTTCAGCTCGAAAGTCTGGTTCAGAAGACAGGATATTCGCAGATTTTTATGGAAACGCCTTACAGAAACAACGCCCTTTTTGAAGATCTGACTAAGTTTTTATCACCAAACACAAAGCTTTGCATCGCCGCCAACATTAACGATCCTGAACAGGAATTTATTAAAACAAAAACCATAAAAGAGTGGCAGAAGCAAAAACCGGAACTCCATAAAATTCCTGCGGTATTTGTTTTGGGAAAATAGAAGATTTTATAATCTCCCGCAGATTTTACTGATCAGGCAGATTTTTTTAGTGCAAATTTAATCTGCTTAATCTGCAAAATCTGCGGGAGAGATAATTATAACTTATTGACCACTCTTTTAATTCCATCTAAAATATTCGTAGTATTAAAATTAATTAATAATCCGAGTCTTTTATCTGAAAGTTTCAAATAAGTCTGCAATTGCTTGTAATGAATTTCTTCAAGATTTTTTACAGATTTTAATTCCAAGATAACCTTGTCTTCCACCAGAATATCGATTCTGAAATTTAAATCAAACCTTTTGTTGTCATACATAACCGGAATTGCAACTTCTGGCTTCACATTCAGTCCGTTTTCTTCCAGTTCATAAATAAGAATTTTTTGATAGACACTCTCCAAAAGACCTGGTCCAAGACTGTTATATACATTAAAAATGCATTTTCTTACCAAGTAGGAAATTTCATTTTCATTCATTTGTTTTTAATGCAAAATAAAAAAAATATCTTTATTTTTTCTTCCTGTTTCTCCATTTTCTCCAAAGAAATACAGCCACAGGAATCAGCAGAAAGAAAGGCCAAAGCGAAATAATTCCTAAAAGAAAAGCCACAAAACTGTTCCAGCCTTCCGTTACCGAATCTCCGAAACGGCTTCCGAAACCAACCTTCGAAGTGGCGGAAGTTCTTACTTTTTCTTTGTATAAACTCAGATTTAAAGTGCTGTAATTCACGCGGTCGTCTATAAAACGAAGTCTGCCTTCCGAAACATCAATTTCATCTTCCAGTTCACGGATGTTTTCCTGAATTTCCAAAATGTCTTTCGTTGTTTTTGCGCTTTTCAGCATATCTCTATATTTCTCGAGATAAATCTTTTTATTAGCAAGCTTGATGGAAACATCAGTATATTCTTCCGTAACGTCATCTGAAGAGATATTTTTAGACAAAACCGAACCGACACCATCTGAAAAAGAATTCACCAAAGCATCGAAATTCTGATGAGGAACTCTTATGGTTAAGTCGATATTTTCCTCATTATCATTATTCTGAAACTCTTCTTTCTGAATATAGGCTTTGTTATTTTTTACAATGCTACTAACCTGATCCTGAGCTTTTTTAATGTCTCCGACCTGAATTCTCAGATCGCCGTTTTTGATGATTTTTTTGGAAATAGCAGTGGTCTGTTCACTTATCGTCTTTTCTGATGGAAATCTTATGGACGCATCGACTACGGGAGATTTTAATGCTACAGCAGAAGAGTCTATTGCAATCAATTTATCTTCCTGAGCAACATTAACCAAATTTGAATTTAAAGAGTGGGCTTCACTTTTTTTACAATGGATAAGGATTAAACAGAATAAAGGCAGAAATAATTTTTTCATGAATATAAGTTTCGGGAATATGATCAAAAATCATGCTTAAAATTGTTTTTTAAAGGATATTTTCTGATAAATATTCAAAATAATTGAAGATAATTTGTGAATTTCTATTTTTAGCCTGATCGCAAATGAAAAATTGAATTTATTTTATATTTTTAAAGAATGAAAAAGAGTCTTTTAGCCATCATTTTTTTACCGCTTCTTGTGTTTGGTCAGGAAATTCCGAAACTTACCGATGAAATGGCGGTGAGATTATCTGAAAAGCCGCTTCATTGTATCAATCAGGAATATCCGAACAAAACGGCGCATATCATCAATAACGAAAAAGAAGTTCCTTTAAGTCCTAAAGATCTTCATCCCAGTTTTTATGGCTGCTTCGATTGGCACAGTTCTGTTCACGGACATTGGATGCTGCTTCGGTTGCTGAAGACAAAACCCGGTCTTTCCGTGGCAAAAGACATTGAAAACATTCTCGACAATTCATTTAAAAAAGAAAATTTACAGACAGAAGCCGATTATTTCACCAAATATCAACTAACCGGAACTTTCGAAAGAACGTATGGATGGGCATGGCTGTTGAAACTAGATGAAGAACTTGCAACATGGGATCATCCCAAAGCAAAAATATGGCATGAGAATCTGAAACCTCTTACCGATAAAATTTTAACTTCGTGGAAGACTTTTTTGCCTAAACAAACCTATCCTAACAGAACGGGAGTTCATCCCAATACCGCTTTTGCAATGGTTTTTGCACTTGATTGGGCAAGAGCGACCGGAGACAAAGATTTTGAAAATCAACTCATTGAAAAAGCGAAATATTTTTATCTGAACAATACCAAAACGCCCGCTTATCTAGAACCGGACGGATCGGATTTCTTTTCGCCAAGTCTGGAAATTGCAGATCTGATGCGACGTGTTTTACCCCAAAAAGAATTTGTAGTGTGGTTTAATAATTTCTATGAAAAGCGAAGTCTGGAAAATATTGAAAAAATTCCGGTGGTGAGTGACCTTTCAGATTATCAGACTGTTCATTTGGTTGGTTTATCTTTTTCGAAGGCGTGGTGCATGAAAGGAATTGCTAAATCACTTCCCGCAAATCATCCTTTTAAACAGAAATTTGAAAAAACAGCCAAAGTATTTTTAAACAACGGATTGCCATTACTTTTTCAGGGAAATTACGGGGGAGATCATTGGTTGGCAAGTTTTGCCGTTTATGCTCTGGAAGATTAATAAGGTTAGAAGTTTGATGCCGGAAGTGGGAAGCTTTATATACGCGACTTCAACGGTTGAAATAATTCTTGCTGGAAACACAATACAGTAAGATGGAAGTTGTATAGCCTGAAAACAAACTTCCATCTTCAATTATCCGTTTCAGTTATCGATCATCAATTATCAATCATCAATTATCATTTATCATTCATTATTCATCAATCATCATTCATCATTTACCAATCATTAAGATTAATATCTAATTCCCAGTTTTTTAAGGATAAAACTCAACAGCCAGATCGGTCCTATCAAGAGAAACTGTAAATCTTTCAGGAAAGAAGGTTTTTTGCCTTCAATCTTGTGTCCTACAAACTGAAAAATCCATGTTATTACAAAAACAGCGAGATAAACCATCCATGATTTTTCTTCAAAACGAATGTTGATTCCGTAAGCGAAACTTTCCATTAAAATCATCACGAAAAACATAATAAAACCGATTAAAAAAGAAAGTCTGGTATAAAAAACAGTTACCAAAGTAATGACTGCAAAACTTACATAGCTGATTTCGCCAATATATCTGAAGCCAATTGATTTTGAAGGAATGAGAGAAATAAATCCTAAAATCGTCCAGAAAATTAAAGGAACACAGATCCAGTGAATCAGCTTATTGGTCGAGTTTCTGTGGCTTTCGGCGTATTCTGCAAATAGTAAATCGATTTTTCTCATATCTCTAATTTGGAAAACACTAAAATAATAAATTTTTGTGACCGCTCAAGAGATTGCTTTATATTTGTACTATGTCTGTCTTAGAAAAATTCGGAGTTGAAATTTTTACGCAACATAATATTTTCGAGAGAATTTCTGTCGATAAACCGTTCCGTCCTGATAATCCGGCGTTTATCTTTGTGAAAACCGGAAGCATCAAGCTGAAACAGCACTTCCGCGATCTTGAGCTTTCTGCCAATATGTTTATGGTAACGGATCCTCAAACGGTGTACGAAATGATCTCCATCAGTGATGATTTTCAATCGAGAATGGTTTCGTACAAGCGTGAATTTATTTCGGCTTTATCTTTGAAATTCAACAGATTAATTACGTACCGTTATTTCAGACAGCAGATGAACATCGGTGTTCCTTTCGAGCCGGATGAATTGGAAGTGGTCTGGAAAAGTGTAAATTTCCTCAAATACATTCTCGATTCTGAGACAGAAATGACCTACAAGAAAGAAATTGTTGAACATCTTTTTTCCGTTTTCTGTTATCAGATGGCGGGAATTATTTCCAAGGAAGACAGCAATTCCATGAGCCAGATGTCCAGACAGGAAGAAATTGTTTTTATTTTCCTGAATGATCTCGCGCAACACCACACCCATGAGCGAAGCGTGGAGTTCTATGCGCAACGTCAGTCGATTACAACCAGACATCTTTCGGCGGTTGTAAAAGAGATTACGGGAAAGTCGGCAAGCCAGATTATTTCACTGATTGTGATGAACGAGGCAAAAGTGCTGCTGAACTCATCAAATAAGCCTGTTTCGGAGATTTCAGGTATTCTCGGTTTTAGTGATCCTTATTCTTTTTCGCACTTTTTTAAAAAACATCTGGGCGAAAGTCCTTCTCAGTACAGAAATCAGTTCGAAAACTAAAATCTTACATTTGAACATCTTTTTCCAATTCTTAAACATTTGTTTGAGTTTGTTGCTGCCGTAACTTTGTATCCGTAAAACAAGGTAAAATGGTTAAAAACATAAAAACAGCGCTATCATTCGTGATAGCCTTATTTCCTGCGCTGTTTTTTTCACAGGAAATAAAACAGCTCACTGCAGACGAAGTTGCCGAACTCGCGGTGCAGAATCATCAGCAACTGAAAGTTTCGGCACAGAATATCGACATTGCCAGACAGAATACGGAAGTGGTAAAACTACAGAAACTGCCAAATATTACGGCTTCTACCAGCCAGTTCTACTTAGGTGATGCCGTTGCTATCGATAAAGATTTCTCAAGTTCCACAAATGTTCCGATGCCGCACTACGGAAGTTCGTATGCGGTTCAGGCAACACAGCTTATTTTTAAAGGTGGATTGGTGAACAAGTCTATTGAAATGGCGGGACTTCGTGAGCAGCTTTCCAAACTGGATCTGGAAAAGAACAAGCAGGACGTAAAACTTCTGGTCATTTCAAATTATCTGGATATTTATAAAATTTTAAATCAAGAAGCAGTTTTTCAGAACAATAAAAAACTGGCTCAGGAAAGACTGAAAAATATTCAGAAATTTTATCAGCAGGGAATGGTGACGAGAAATGAGATCATTCGTGGTGAACTGGCAATCAAAAATTTAGATCAGGGTATTTTAACGTTAAAAAACAATAAAAAAATTCTGAATTATAATTTAAGCATTGCTTTGGGTTTGCCTACTGATACGGAAATTGTTCCTGTAGAAAGTTTACAGAACAAAGAATCGGGAATCGGGATCGAGTATTATGTAAATCTCGCTCACGACAGCAATCCTTTGCTGAAATCTGCGAAAACAAACATTGATGTTGCCGACAAAAATATTGAAATTATTAAAACCGATAGAATGCCTACGATTTCAGGTTTCGGAGGATATTCTCTGCAAAGACCTATCACTACAAGAAATCCTGTTCTGGATATGTATTCCGGTGGTTGGCAAACGGGGATTTCATTAAGTTACAATATTGATAATCTTTTTAAAACCAAAGAAAAAGTGAAGCTGGGAGAACTGCAGAAAACGCAGGCGAATGATGCGATGACTTTAACGCAGCAGAATATTGATATGGCTGTAAATGCGGCATATACCAAATATCAGGAATCTATTCAGCAGGCGGAAATTTTAAATGATGCTAAAAAATTAGCAGAAGAAAACTACAAAATTACCGAAGCTAAATATCTGAATCAGTTGGCGGTACAGGCGGAAATGATTGATGCGCAGAACCAGAAATTACAGTCGGAGCTTGATTATGCGAATGGAGAAATCAATGTGCTGTATCAGTATTACAATCTTTTAAAATCTACCGGAACACTTTAATATTTAAAATTTGAAAAACAAAATGGAAAACAAGGAACAAAATACAACTCAGGCTTCTGCCAATTCAGGAGCAGCAGCCAATAAGAAAGAACGGAAGAAAAACAGAATCAAAGCTGTCATTTCCAATATCGTGGTTTTTGCCGTGATTGGTTTTGGATTGTACTGGCTGATTGCGCAATATTTTCACATCGGTGATAAAACCTATACGGAAGCGGCTCAGGTTGAGGAATTTATCAACCCTATTAATACAAGAGTTTCAGCTTACATTAAAGAAATAAAATTCATTGAGCATCAAAAGGTTAAAAAAGGCGATACGCTTGTTGTACTGGATGACCGCGAAATTTTAACCCAGATCGGACAGGCGGAAGCAGCGTATCAGAATGCTTTGGCGCAAAGAGCGGCAACAAGTTCATCGGTGAATACGGTTTCTAATAACGTGAATGTAATGGAATCTAATATTGCCGGAGCAAAAGCAAGACTCTGGAATGCTGAGCAGAATTTAAACCGTTACAAAAACCTTCTGGCTTCCGAAGCGGTGACGAGACAGCAGTACGATCAGGTAAAAACGGAGTATGATGCACAAAAAGCGGCGTATCAGACTTTAATCAACCAGAAACAGTCGGCGAATCTTTCAACTGTGGAAGTGAAAAGCAAATTCGGGATCATTGATGCGGAAATTAAACGAACAAAATCCGCATTAGATATGGCGAAAATTAATCTTTCGTACACGGTAATTACTGCACCTTATGACGGAGTGATGGGGAGAAGAACGATTTCTGAAGGACAGTTGATTCAGCCGGGACAACAGGTGGCAACGATTGTTTTGAACGGTGAGAAGTGGGTGACTGCCAATTTTCTGGAAAGTCAGATGCCGAATGTAAAAACAGGAGAAAAAATGATGATGACAGCCGATGCATTGGGCGGAAAACAATTTGAAGGAGTGGTTACAGCGATTTCTGCGGCTACAGGTTCAAGATATTCTAATATTCCGACGGATAATTCTACCGGAAATTTCATTAAAGTTCAGCAGAGAATTCCTGTAAGAATTGAGTTTACGTCTTCCAATAAAAAAGAAGACATCGAAAAGCTGAGTGCAGGAATGAATATGAATATTGTGATTAAAAAATAAGAAGGATGCGAAGAGGGGTGATGAAAACCGGTGGTTAATGTGTTTGTAAATCATACATCTTCAGACTTTCAGCCTTCAAATCAAATTTTAAAATATGTACAACAAAGGATTATACCGGGATTGGGTACCGAAACCTGTCCAGCTTTTACTGATCGTGCTTTTACTGGCGATCGTGATGCCTTTGGGCGGTGTTTACACAGGAAACATCAGTTATATGGTGGGCGGAACCGGTGCGCTTTCGGAAAATTATATTTTTGCGAATTATGCTTCCACGATCGGAATGGGAGCGGCAATGCCGATTGTTCTGAGACTAAAAATGCGGTTTAAGATCAGGGATAAAATTACAGTTGTTCTGGTTCTTTTGGGAATTTTAAATTACATCAATGCAACCACACTTCAGCCTTCTGTAATCATCGGAAGTTCTCTTCTGATCGGTTTCTTTAAAATGATTGTTGCGATCGAATTATTTTTACCTGTTATGGCAATGATCGGGAACCGTGGTGTTTTTTACGGTGTTTTTTATTCTTTTATCCTGATTATGAACCAGATTGCGGGGTATTACGCCGTAGAAGTTTCGGTTTTGTATAACTGGCAGCAGTTTTTCGTTTTGATTTCGATTTTGTGTTTCGGACTTGCCATTTTGCAGTGGATTTTTATGCACCATCAGTATTTTGCGCTGAAAGTTCCGCTTCATTATATTGACTGGCTGAGTATTGTGCTTTTTGTGGCAACGTTTATGTTTTCGGCGTATGTTTTTGCTTTCGGAAAACAGCAGGACTGGCTGAATTCTAAAAATATCATCAATGCAGGGATTGGCGCTTTTGTAAGTTTTGCGCTTTTGGTGACCAGACAGACGCATCTGAAAAGACCTTATTTATCATTCAAGGTTTTTTCAAAAAGCAATGTTCTTCACGGTTTGTTTATGCTTCTTTGTCTGGGAATGTTTATGGCAACGGCAACGTTACAGAATATTTTTGCCGTCGGAGTTTTGGGATACGACCAATTAACCAATGCGAAACTTAATCTTCTGATGATTCCCGGAATTGTAGTTGCCGGAATTGTGGCGATTATCTGGTTTAAAAGAGACAAACCTGTGAAAATGTATATTTTTTCCGGATTTGCAGCGATGCTGGGATATTCAGTTATTATGTATTTCTCGATGGTTTTGGAGTTTAATTATGACAACTGGTATCTTCCTTTATTCCTGAAAGGTTTTGGGATGACGGTACTTTTTATTTCCGTTTGGTATTACACGCTGGATAAACTGGAGCTTGACGATATGATGGCTGCTATCGGATTGGCTTTGGTCTGGAGAACTTTTCTTACGATCGGCTTCTTTTCGGCGGTATTTTCATGGTTTCAGTACCGTTTTCAGGTGGAAAGTTTAGGAAATCTGGCGGTTTATATGGATGGATTAACGGTGAGTTCACAAAGTGTAGCTGCCAATCTGAAAGGTATTCAGCTCAATGCCATTATTGCTGCCAATAAAAAGATTTTCGGATATATCGTTATTGCCGGTTTCGGAATTTTAGGATATATTCTTACGCATCATTTTGGAAGAGAACGTTTTGTATCCACAAGATTTATAAAAGTGTTAAGCGGAAAATCTGTAATTGCCAGAAGAAGACTTTTGGAAAGAAAAAGATTATCCGAAGAAATAAAAGACGCAGCAGGTCCTGCGATGTAAAGAACCTTGTTTTTCATTTACTGAGTCAAAGCTCCATTTTAATTGTAAAGTGGGGCTTTGACATGATTATTATAACTCTTTAATTCTTCTTAAGCTTTCAACTTGTCTTTGTTCGAAATCTAGTTGCATTTCATAATCATTTTTCCACTCAATTCTTGCCTTTTCACGTATAACTTTGAATTCGTTTTTATCAATATCTAAAGGATTATGTTCTTTTAGATTTTGCACCGCTTCTTTTTGCTTATTTATATAATGGAGCTGCATCTCATAATCATTTGGCCATTCAATTTTACTCTGTCTTTTTATGATTTCATTTGAATTTATATAATAATCATCATTAGCATTTATGTTCTGACCTGATAAGGGATTACTCGAGACATGTGATGATTCTATCAATTCTTTTATTTGTTTTAAATGATTATCTCTTTTTCTTTCCCAAATTGATTGATTAATTGGAGAGATTCCAAATTCTTTTTCAATTATATCTTTAAGCGAATTATATCTTTCTTTTTCATCGATTTTCATTCCGTGAATAGTTGGTATTACCCCTTTTACATCACTATATTCAAAAGGAGGTATTAATATTGGAATATGCATATTTGTTTTAACCCAAGTTGCTCCCATTTCACATAAACAGATTGTACTTGAGTAAAAATTGTTGGAAAGTATAAAAATGACTAGTATTTCATTATTTAGCTCATTTTTTAAGTAGGATAAAAAGTCTGTACCTAGTTTAACTCCATATCCTTCAAAAGATGAACAGAAAATCTTTTCGCTTGGAAGTCCAATTGTTTCTAAAAGATCAATAATTTTTTCTACATATTTGGAATCGAAGCTTGAATGGCTTATAAAGATTTTATTCATGTTTAAATTTATGATTATAGTTAGGGTTCAAATATAGTAAGATTTTTTCTCAATAATAGATACATTAAATTTGCAATATTTTAATGAAGATTAAAATATTAACTTTGCAGCATATATAAAACTATGAAAGATTTAATGGGGAAAGCCATTTGGGATTTTTATCACAACGAAAATCCTGAAGATCTGCAAACCGAAACTTCTATTTCCGAACTGGATGAACTTCCTGTAAAATATCTGTTCCGCGATTTTGACGGAATGAATACAATCGAGCAAAAAGCTCTGCAACTTGCAAAAGGAAAAACGTTAGACATTGGAGCAGGAGCAGGTTCACATGCTTTGTATCTTCAGAATGAAAAAAATCTGGATGTTACCGCATTGGATATTTCTCCGAAATCCATTGAAGTCTGCCAGTTAAGAGGAATAAAGAAAGCAGTTGCTGAAAATATGCTTCATTTTTCCGGAGAAACTTTTGATACGATTCTTTTACTGATGAACGGCACAGGCATTTTCCAAAGTCTTCATGTGATTGATATTTATCTGAAAAAACTTCACTCGCTTTTGAATCCGAACGGTCAGATTTTAATCGACAGTACAGATATTCTGTATATGTTTGATGAAGATGAGGACGGCGGTGTTTACATTCCTGCGGAAGGATATTACGGCGAACTGGATTATGTTGTTCATTATAAAGGAGAATCTGAAGATCCTATAAAATGGCTGTATCTGGATTTCAATACCTTAAAAAATGCAGCAGAGAATAATGGTTTTAAAATAGAAAAAGTGTTGCAGGAAGAGGATTCTTATCTGGCGAGGTTGACTAAGAAATAATTAGTTTTTCTCATTGCGATGAGCAAAGCGACGAAGCAATCTTTTTATTAATAAACTCATTTAAATTTTTTTACCACAAAAGAAGCAAAAGATTTAAACACTTTAGTTTCTTAAGTTTAATACTTAAATGAAAAAAGAGCATAATAGTTTTTAAAAATCTTTGATTTTTATTCTTTTGAGCGCTTTGATTATTCTGGAAATTCGCTTTAACATTATCTTTTGTCCCTTTTGCGGTTAATTTTGAAATTAGTTTAAACAACTTCAATCTTAATAACATAAATCAATCTTAATGTTTTAAATTTTAACCATTAAGATTCTGTTAAGGCTTTAAGAAATGTTAAGTCTGAATGTTATTTTTTAAGTTTAAGATTGCTTCGTCGCTTAAGCTCCCCGCAATGACAGTGAAAACAAAAAACCACATGAAATTCATGTGGTTTCTATATTTTAAATATTAAGATTATCCGATCTCAATACCGTTTTCAACATTGCTGTCATCCGGCGTTACGAAAGATAATTTTCCGTCCGGTTTTGTGGTTAAAAGCAACATTCCCTGAGATTCAATTCCTCTGATTTTTCTTGGGGCAAGATTCAATAAAATCATAACCTGCTTTCCAACAACTTCTTCCGGCGTGAAGCTCTCTGCAATCCCGGAAACTACAGTTCTTACGTCCACTCCTGTATCAACAGTTAGTTTCAGTAATTTATCTGCTTTCTCAACTTTTTCAGCTTCTAAAATAGTAGCTGTTCTTAAGTCGATTTTCATAAAATCATCAAAAGTGATTTCTTCTTTCATAGGTTTTGCGTTAGGATTTGTTTTTTTATTGTTTTGCTTGGTGTCTTCCAATTTCTGGATTTGAGCTTCGATAACATTATCTTCAATTTTTGAGAAAAGAAGAGATGCTTCGTTGATTTTATGACCTGTTTCAATTAAAACAGATTTAGTTTCAATAGTATTCCAATCAGATTTTTGAACATTAAACATATTCAACAATTTCTCAGAGCTGAAAGGCATAAACGGTTCACACAACTGCGCTAAAGCAACTGCAATCTGAGCTCCTACAAATAAAGAATGTGCCGCTTTTTCAGGGTTATCTTTTATTGTTTTCCATGGCTCTTCTGCCTGAAGATACTGGTTTCCGAAACGTGCCAAATTCATTAAAGCTGTTAAAGAATTTCTGAATTCATAGTTTTCTAAAAATCCTGAAATTTCTTTTGCTGATTTGTTAATTTCTTTTAGCTCAGGAGTGTTTACATCACCTTGAGGAACAACCCCATCATAATATTTATGAATTAACACAGCAACTCTGTTGATGAAATTTCCGAAAATTCCAACCAATTCAGAATTATTTTTCGTCTGAAAATCCTTCCACGTAAAATTATTATCTTTTGTTTCAGGAGCGGATGAAAGCAAGGCATATCTTAATACATCCTGCTGTCCCGGGAAATCTTCTACATATTCGTGCGCCCAAACCGCCCAGTTTCTTGAGGTGGAAATTTTATCGTTCTCAAGATTAAGGAATTCAAAAGCAGGAACATTTTTAGGCATGATATAATCTCCGTGAGCCTTCATCATAGCCGGGAAAATAATACAGTGGAATACAATATTATCCTTTCCAATAAAGTGAACCAGATCACTTTCCTCGCTTTGCCAGTAATCTTTCCAGTTTTTTCCGTTTTTCTCCGCCCATTCTTTCGTGAAAGAGATATATCCGATTGGCGCATCGAACCAAACGTACAGCACCTTTCCTTCCGCATTCGGAAGAGGAACCGGAACACCCCAATTCAGGTCTCGAGTCATGGCGCGAGGTTTTAACCCATCATTTAACCATGATTTTACCTGTCCGTAAACGTTGGGTTTCCAGTCATCCTTGTGACCTTCAATGATCCATTCATTCAGGAAATCTTCGTATTCATTTAATGGTAAGTACCAGTTTTTTGTGTCTTTCAAAATAGGAACATTTCCGCTTAACATGGATTTCGGATTAATCAATTCCGAAGGTGAAAGGGTAGTACCGCATTTTTCACACTGGTCTCCATAAGCGTTCTCATTGCCGCAGTTCGGGCAGGTTCCTACAATATATCGGTCTGCCAAGAATTCTCCTGCCTGTTTGTCAAAATACTGCTCAGACATCTCTTCCGTAAACTTTCCTTTTTCATAAAGAACCTTAAAGAAATCCTGACTGGTTTCGTAATGATTTTTAGAAGTTGTTCTGGAGTATTCATCAAAAGAAATCCCCAAATCTGAGAAAGATTTTTTGATAATCTCATGATATTTATCTACAATATCCTGTGGCGTAACCCCTTCTTTTTTAGCTCTTATGGTAATGGGAATTCCGTGTTCATCGCTTCCGCAGATAAACGCTACATCTTTCCCCAATCTTCTCTGAAATCTCGCATATACATCCGCAGGAATATAAACACCTGCCAAATGCCCTATATGAACCGGTCCGTTTGCATATGGCAATGCCGCCGTAATCATCTTTCTGTTTGACATTTATAGTAAAGTTTTAGGGTGCAAAGATAAGCATTATCCATGAAAATCGGATATTGTCTGTATTTTGAAGCTTTACGGGTAATTTGAAGATGTCAAATATTACATTTAGTTAAACGAATGTTTAACTTTTTGTTAATTTTAAACCAGTATTATGTATTGCATATTTTAATGTAATAATTTGAAAAATAAATATTTAACTTAAATGGATCGTTTAATATACATAAATTTATGTTAATTTTAAATAAATTTATCATAATTATAATTTTTTTATAAATTGCAACGCAAGCAGGAATGCTTATTTAACAAGAACGAAACTATATAAAAGAAATATTGTGAAAAACTTTACAACGGTATTAAAAATTGCGCCTGCATTTTTATTGGCAAGTACAATGATTCATGCGCAAACAAAAGACTCTGCTACGAAAGAGAAAAAAATAGAAGAGGTTGTTTTGATTGGGTATGGTAAACAGAAGAAAACGGATCTTACGGGGTCTATAACTTCAGTAACAGCGAAAGATTTTAATGGTGGTGCACTTTCTGCCGGACAATTGATTCAAGGAAAAACACCAGGTGTTCAGATTACTAATAGCAGTGGAGCTCCAGGATCGGGAACTAAAATTAGAATTAGAGGAACATCTTCATTGAATGGGGAAAACTCACCTTTGATTGTGATTGATGGAGTTCCGCAGGATTTCGTTGGAATCAATGGAATTTCAGACCCTTTATCATTAATTAATCCTAATGATATTGAAACGTTTGATATTCTTAAAGATGCTTCTGCAACAGCTATTTATGGAAATAGAGCTTCTAATGGTGTTATTTTAATTACAACAAAAAAAGGGACAGCGGGTAAATTTAAAGTTAATTTTTCTACTATGACATCTGTTTCTACGAAGATGGGTAATGTGGATGTTCTTAATGCTGATGAATATAGATCCTTTGTAAATGAGATTGCAAAAACAAATCCTGCAGTTGCTGTAAATGCATCTCGTCTTGGATCTGCCAATACAAATTGGCAGGATTTAATTTATCAGAATGCATGGGGAACTGATAATAATTTAGCTTTTTCAGGAGGTGTGAAATGGCTGCCTTATCGTTTATCTATAGGTTATAATGATCAGAATGGTATTGTTAAAACCAATTCTTTTAAAAGAACGTCTGTGGGATTAAATTTGAATCCAAAATTTTTAGACAATCATCTATCTGTTAATATTAATGCAAAAGGAACTTTTACAGATAATAGATTTGTAGATTCTGGAGTTATTAAAGCAGCTACCTATTTTGATCCTACTCAGCCAGTTTATTCAGGTAATCCAAAATATGGTGGCTATTATGAGTGGACCGATCCAAATAATACAAACACAGGGTTAAACGTTAATGGTACTTCGAATCCTTTAGGTCTTATAGATGGAATACATGATGTATCATCCGCTTGGAGAGGTTTAGGTAATATTCAATTAGACTATAAATTACATTTTTTACCTGATTTACATTTTAATGTAAATGCTGGTTATGATTATTCTAAAAGTGATGGCGCAAAAACAGTAAGTCCTATTTACAGAGCAGGAATTGCAGATTTGGGAACATACAATAATTATTCAATGGAAAAAAAGAATAAATTGTTAGAAACTTATTTTAGCTATCTAAAAACAATTAATTCTATCTCTACGACAATTGATTTAACTGCAGGATATTCTTATCAAGATTTTTATACTAGTATTCCGGGATCTATAACGTTTAAAGGAACTGGTCAAAATACTTCTACTTCAAATTTTGAGACCAAAAATGTTTTATTGTCTTTTTATGGTAGAGGAATATTTACAATAGCTAATAAATATATTATTTCTGCATCCATCAGAAGAGATGGATCATCAAGATTCTATAATGGAACAAAGAGTAATCTATGGGGTAATTTTCCAGGAGTTTCGGTTGCTTGGAAAATCAATGAAGAAAACTTCTTAAAGGATAAAGGTATTGATGCTTTAAAATTAAGAGCGGGTTGGGGAGTTACAGGGCAGCAAGAACTTCCTACTCTGGATACAAACAAGCCTAGAAATTATCCGGCATATGCAGCTTATAATATGAGTTTTGATGGAGCACAATATCAATTTGGAGATCAGTTTTTTTTCATGATGCGACCTGAAATTTATAATCCAAATTTAAGTTGGGAAACAACTACTACAAAAAATGCGGGTATCGATTTTGGATTCCTTAAAAACAGAGTTACAGGATCAATCGATATCTATCAGAAAGATACTAAAGATCTTATTGTAGATTCTCCGATTGCTGCGGGAGATTTAAGCAATCATAATCTTTTAAATGTAG
The DNA here is from genome assembly GCF_003094695.1 of Chryseobacterium sp. HMWF035. Taxonomy (NCBI): domain Bacteria; kingdom Pseudomonadati; phylum Bacteroidota; class Flavobacteriia; order Flavobacteriales; family Weeksellaceae; genus Chryseobacterium; species Chryseobacterium sp. HMWF035. The sequence continues at coordinate 29,474 of NZ_QEHP01000124.1, forward strand.
GCAATATGCAGACAAAAGGTATTGAGGGTTCAATTACGATTATTCCTATTAAAAAAGAGAATACAACTTGGGAAGTGTCATTCAATGCTACACACTACAAATCAAAAATTACTAAATTGATTAATGGAGCAGATTCTACTTACAGAATTTTAGTAGGAGGAATTGATGGTGGCGTTAACAATACGGTTCAGGCACATACAGTAGGATATCAACCTAATGCTTTTTATGTTTTCCAGCAGGTTTATGATTCTAACGGTAAACCTTTAGATGGAGTATATGTTGATAGAAACGGAGATGGAAAAATTGATGTGAATGACAGATATTATTATAAATCCACGCAACCAGATGCTATTTTGGGATTCAATACAAAATTTACTCATAACAATTGGGATATCGGACTTAGTGCAAGAGCTGTTTTAGGAAATTATGTATATAATAATGCCGCTTCAAATAGTTCAATTCAGTCTTTAACTACCAATAATTATTTACAGAATGTGTATTCTAGTGCTGCTAATTACAGATTCACCAGCCCTCAGTATAATTCAGATATATTTGTAGAGAATGCATCTTTCCTCAGGCTGGATAATGTAAATGCTGGTTATAATTTTAAAGATGTTTTTTATAAAGGAAGTAACATTAGAGTATATGCAATGCTTCAAAACGTTTTTGTTATTACTAAATACTCTGGAATAGATCCTGAAGTTTTCGGGAATATTGATAATGGATATTATCAGATGCCAAAGGTGTATTCATTAGGATTTAACTTTCAATTTTAATTAAAATGAGACAATTTAAAACAAATATAATAGCAGTTGCAGCTTTATTAAGTATTTTTACTGCAACATCATGTGTGAATGATTTAGAACAGATTCCAATTACAGATGTTACTTCCGCCAGTGTTTTTACTGATTTTACAAACTATCCGATGGCTTTAGCTAAAATTTATGGTGGTTTTGCCAACGGAGGACAATCCTCGAATGGTGGAAATTCTGATATTAATGGTATCGATGGAAATTTTTCACAATATACGAGAGTTCTTTATACTTTACAGACTTTGCCTACTGATGAAGCGGTTATTGCTTGGAATGATGGAACATTACAAACAATTCATAAAATGACATGGGATTCTTCTAGTGAATTTATTGAAGGTGCTTATTATAGAATTTTTACACAAATAGCAACTAGTAATGAATTCTTAAGAAATGTAACTGATGAAAAGTTGGCAGCAAATAATATTACAGGAAGTAATTTAACTGAAGCAAAGTATATGAGAGCAGAGGTAAGATATCTTCGAGCACTATCTTATTATTATGCTTTAGACCTTTTTGGAAATGTACCTTTTGTAGATGAAAGTTATTTACCAGGATCTGTAACCCCTCCAAAAAGAATTACACGTGCAGAACTTTTTAATTTTGTTGAAAGTGAGTTGCTTGCAGTAGCTGGAGAGTTGAAAGATCCCAAAACTAATGTATATGCTAGAGCAGATAAGGCGGCGGCATGGTCATTATTGGCAAGATTATATTTAAATTCTGGAATTTATAACGGATCTAATCACTATACAGATTGTATCACATATTGTAATAAAGTAATTGCAGCGGGATATTCTTTAAAAACAAAATATGGAGATTTATTTTTAGCTGATAATGATAAAAATAATCCAGAAGTTATCTTACCAGTCGCATTTGATGGAATTCACATTCGTACATCTGGAGGGACAACATATCTTATCCATGCTGGCGTGGGTGGAAGTATGCCAGCTTCAAACTTCGGAATTAGCGGAGGCTGGGGAGGTCTAAGAACGACTAAGGCTTATGTAAACTTATTTTCAGGAACGCCGGCTGATCAAAGAGGTAATTTTTATACAAACGGACAAAGTTTAGAAATAAATGACTTGGGAGTTTTCACTGACGGTTATGGCTTTATTAAATTTAAAAATTTAACAAGTGGGGGGGTAGCTGGGTCTGACGCATCAGGAAATTTCTGTGATACAGATATTCCTATATTCAGGCTTGCTGATATTTATTTAATGTATGCTGAAGCTACTTTAAGAGGTGGAAGTGGAGGAAATATAACTACAGCACTAGGATATGTAAATGCATTAAGAACAAGAGCCGGTGCACCTACAGTTTCATCAATCAATACAGATTATATTTTAGATGAGAGAGGCAGAGAGCTAGGTTGGGAAATGACCAGAAGAACAGATTTAATCAGATACGGTAAATTTACAACAGCTTCATATTTATGGCCTTGGAAAGGTGGGGTAAAAGATGGTAAAGCGGTAGAAGATTTTAGAAATCTTTATCCTATTCCGGCTAAAGATATTATTGCGAATCCAAATTTAATTCAGAATCCTGGATATTAACAAAAAACACTTTTTTAAAATGAAACATTTATTTAAAATATTAGCAGTAGCTTTTATAGGTCTTTGGATTATTTCTTGTGAAAAGGATGAAGATCAGGCAATACTGAACGAAGTAAACCAAAGTAAACTTTCTTCAGACAAAACAGCAATTGTTTTAAGCGAAATCATATCGACTAATACTGCAATAAGTCTTAACTGGCAAAAAACTAAGTTTAATGTGGCAACTGTTACTAGTCAACAAATTGAATTTGGAATAAAAGGACAAAACTTTAAAAACAGTGTTACTTCTGATGTTGCAAGCGATGCTATATCCGCAAATATTAATCATGGCGGATTAAATACTATTATGTTTAATTTAGGAGCTACACCTGGTGTTACCAACAATATTCAGATAAGACTGAAAACTGCAGCAGGATCAGCATCTTTTTATTCAAACGTAATTGAACTTCAAATTACTCCGTATACTCCAAATCCGGATATTACATATCCAAAAATCAACGTACCAGGTAGCTATGCCGGAGCAGCAGGTTATGCAAATTGGACACCTGGAAGTTCACCTAACTTATTTTCACCTGAAAAAAATGATAAATACAGAGGTTTTATATGGATTAATACTGTAACAGGTACAGAAGATGGAAAATATAAATTTGCTATTAATCAGGATTGGCCAGGAAATAAGGGTGATGATGGTACACTTAATGGAAAACTAAAATTGGATGGAGATAATATTAAAGCACCTGCTGCAGGAACCTACTATATTAAAGTAGATTGGGCATCAAATACTTATTCTTCAGTTATTGCAAACTTCGGAGTTATAGGAGATGCTACACCGACAGGATGGTCTTCTGATACCGATTTTGTGTACAATCCGTCAACAAAAACTTATGTAATTAATTCTATTGCCTTAACGAGTTCAGGAGTCTTCAAATTCAGAGCAAATGATGACTGGGCAATGAAATTTCAACCAGCAAATGGCGATCAAACTTTAACATCAGGAACTGGAGTACAATCTTACATGAGCGCTGAAGGAACAGTAACAGGAGATCCTGGATATAAAGTTTCAGAGGCAGGAAACTATAAAATTGAGTTAGATTTACATAATTCAGCATATTATAAATTAACGGTTACTAAACTGTAATATTTAATAAATTAAAAACAGCAAAGTGTTGCTTTTCGGCAACACTTTCTTTATTTTTAAAGTCTATAAATAGTCATTATGAAGAAAATTACAGCAGGAGCAATCATGCTCTCTATGATGTTTGCGGGTGTTAATGCACAATCTTTAAAATCGCCGGATGGAAAGTTCGAAATGGATTTCCAGTTGAAACAGGGCGTGCCTTATTACAATCTTAAATATAACGGGAAAACGATCGTCGAAGATTCCAAATTGGGACTCAGATTATTTAAAGATACTTCAATAAAATTTGCCTCAGAAATTGCAAAACCGGAAGATGTAAAATTCGATCTCAACAACGGTTTTACCAAAGTAGACGAAAAGCGTGATGCTAAAAACGAAACGTGGCAGCCGGTTTTAGGAGAAAAGAAAAACTATATCAATCATTACAATGAATTGGCGGTGACGCTTAATCAGACTTCCACAGACAGAAATATTGTGGTGAAGTTCAGACTGTTTAATGACGGTTTAGGTTTCAGATACGAATTTCCTCAGCAGAAAAATCTCAACTATTTCGTAATCAGAGAAGAAGATTCTGAAATTGATTTCCCTACAGATATGAAATCCTGGTGGATTGTTGCAGATTATGACTCTCAGGAATACCAGTATCAGGAAACAAAACTTTCTGAAATTCCTGCAAGATGGCCAAAAGCTGCAGATGCAAACGCTTCGCAGACTTTAATTAAAAATGCCGTTCAGTCGCCGGTAATGTTGAAGCAGGAAGGAAAAGAGCCATTATACATCAATGTTGCTGAAGCTGCCGTTTTAGATTATCCGGCTTCTCACTTAGAAGTTGATGCACAGAATTTTAAATTAAAAACACATCTTACAGCAGACAGACAGGGTGCGAAAGGTTACATTCAGACTCCTTCTGTAACTCCCTGGAGAACCATTATCGTTGCTCCGAAAGCAGAAGAGGTGATGGATTCTAAAATGCTATTTAACCTTAACGAGCCAACAAAATATACCGATACTTCTTACATCCACCCAACAAAATACATGGGAGTATGGTGGGAAATGATCATCGGAAAATCTCAATGGGCTTACGGACAGCCGGAATCGAATGTACGTCTTGGTGTAACAGATTTTTCTAAACTGACACCAAACGGAAAACATGGAGCCAACAATACAAAAGTGAAAGAATATATAGATTTCGCAGCAGAAAACGGTTTTCAGGGACTTTTAATTGAAGGCTGGAATGTTGGTTGGGAAGACTGGTTCGGTCATTCAAAAGAATTTGTTTTCGATTTCATTACTCCTTATCCTGATTTCGACATCAAGATGTTAAACGATTACGCACATTCCAAAGGCATCAAACTGATCATGCACCACGAAACTTCAGGTTCTGCAACGAACTATGAAAGATGGGCAGACAAAGCATATCAGTTAATGAATAAGTACGGTTATGATGCCGTGAAAACAGGGTACGTAGGAGACATGATCCCAAGAGGAGAACATCATTATTCTCAGTGGACAATCAATCATTTCTACAGAATTGCTGAAAAGGCAAATGAATATAAAATTATGGTAAACTCCCATGAATCTGTTCGTCCGACAGGAGAAAGCAGAACATATCCAAACTACATTTCTGCGGAAGCAGCGCGTGGAACTGAATATGAAGCTTTCGGAGGAAACAATCCGGATCATCAGACCATTCTTCCGTTTACAAGATGGATGGGAGGTTCGATGGATTATACCCCGGGAATTTTCCAGACAAAACTGGATTACTATTTCCCCGGAGACAAGCGTTTCGTAAAAACAACTTTAGTAAAACAGTTAGCGCTTTATGTGGTAATGTATATGCCTCTTCAGATGGCGGCAGATTTGCCTGAAAATTACAAAAAGCATATGGACGCCTTCCAGTTTATCAAAGATGTTGCAGCAGATTGGGACGATACAAAAATTTTATCGGCAGAGCCGGGAGATTACATCATCACGGCAAGAAAAGCAAAAGGAACTGAAAACTGGTTCGTAGGTGGAATTACCGATGAAAACAAACGTGATTACACTGTAGATTTTTCTTTCTTAGACAAAGGAAAAAAATATGAAGCTACGATTTACGAAGATGGAAAAGATGCGGATTACATCAACAATCCTCAAAGCTATAACATCTACAAAAAAGAAATCACAAGCAAATCTAAAATTAATTTTAAAATGGTACGAAGCGGAGGTTTTGCCATCTCTATCAAACCTGTAAAATAATTTTAATAAACTAAACCTTACAGATTTTTCTGTAGGGTTTTTTAACACCTGTTCCTATGATAAAAAGAATTTTCACCCCCATTCAGATGCCATTTTGGTGGCAGGATCTGCTGTTTGCTGTTCCAAGAATAGTTTGCGGATATTTACTGACGAGCGACTTCGGTGCAGCAAAATTCGGTTTGCCGTGGTCTCCCGCAGACAATAATTTGAAATTTTTTGAAGTGGCTTTCTGGTTTCCGAATGATGTCGCAGAATATGGTGGTATTTTCGCCATGTTTCCTGCGTTTTTTGCTTGGATGGGAGCATTCAGTGAAGCAGTGGGCGGAATTTTTTTATTGTTAGGATTATTAACAAGACCTTTTGCAGTGCTTATTTTCATTACCATGTTTGTCGCTGCATTTTTTCAGCAGATGAATCAGGGAGTCTGGAATATGCTTCCTGCAATGGGAATGATGTGGGTGAGCTTATTTTATAGTATTTTAGGCTCCGGAAGATTTGGGTTAGATTATATAATTGCTAAAAAAATGATCCGATGAAAAAATTAGTATTTCTTATAATCTCCTGTTTTCTGATGTTCAGTTGTGTTCAGAAAGCCTATAAGCAGGCTGTAATTTATACAATTGAGATTCCGGATTCTGAAGGAGTTACCTCTGTAGGAATCAGAGGGAATGACAAACCTTTGAATTGGGATCAGGATATGGAGCTTAAAAAAATTAATAATAAAGGTTTTTATCAGGTAAAAGTCACTTATCTTACAGGATATAAATTTACTGAAGTAAAATTTACCCGCAACGGAGAATATGAACTTCAGAATATGCCTAATCGGAGAATTGAGTTTAATCCTTCTGGAGTTACCCAATACAAAGCCGTTTTTAATCAGCCACTAAAATAAATACTAAAATCATTCATATTATATTAAAAAAATATGCGTCATAAACTTTTTTACATAACAACGCTTTGTGCATCGTCTTTATTTTTTTCACAGATTCAGAAAGTAGAACCTGCATTCTGGTGGAAAGGAATGAAAAATCCGGAACTTCAGATTCTGGTGTATGGAAAAGATATTGTTAAAAACGAAATAGAGCTTTCAGACGGTGTTCAGATCAAAGATATTCAGAAAGTTGAAAATCCGAACTATGTTTTTGTAACCGTTAATACCAATGAAATTAATGTTCCTAAGTTTAAAATCAATATTAAAAACGGAAAGAAAAATATAAGTTCTTACACTTATGAATTAAAGCAAAGAAACCCTGATTCTTCAAACAGAGAATCCTACTCTTCCAAAGACGTGATGTATCTCATCATGCCCGATCGTTTTGCGAACGGTGACGAAAAAAACGACTCCAGCCCGAATTTAACCGAAAAAGCAAACCGAAATCTTCCTAACGGCAGACACGGAGGAGATCTGCGCGGAATCATCAACAATTTAGATTATATTCAGAACCTTGGAGCAACAGCAGTCTGGCTTACTCCCGTTAATGAGGACAACGAAAAAGTATATTCTTACCACGGATATGCACAGACCGATTTATACAAGATCGATCAGCGTTACGGAACCAACGAAGAGTATAAAGAACTTTCCCAAAAACTGAATCAGAGAAAAATGAAACTCGTAATGGATTATGTAACCAATCATTGGGGAGTTTCGCACTGGATGATCAAAGATCTGCCTACAAAAGACTGGATTCACTGGTTCAGTGATGGAGAAAATGGATTTAAACGTTCCAACTATAAAACAACCACCCAGTTTGATACAAACGCTTCTGAGGTGGATGAAAAATTAGCTTTAGACGGATGGTTTGATACGACAATGCCCGATATCAACCAGAAAAATCCATTGGTTTTAAAATATTTAACACAGAATGCAATCTGGTGGATCGAGTATGCCGAATTGGGTGGTTTTCGGGTAGATACCTATCCTTACAATGACAAAGATGCCATGGCAAAATGGGCAAAAGCCATTACAGATGAATATCCTAATTTTAATATTGTAGGAGAAGCATGGCTGTATTCCAGCGCACATATCGCAGCATGGCAAAAAGATTCTAAAATAGCAGAATTAGCAAACTATAATTCAAACCTTCCTTCTGTAATGGATTTTATGCTGTATTCTGATCTGCCCAAAGCCTTGAAAGAAAAAGACGGTTGGGATTCCGGAATGGTAAAATTATACAATGTTTTTACAAGCGATTTCCTATACCCGAATATCAATAACCTTTTGGTGTTTTTTGAAAATCACGATACCGAAAGATTTAACGAAGTTTTCAACGGAAATCCTGCAGAATATAAACTGGCAATGACTTTAATATCAACAGTTCGCGGAATTCCACAGTTGTATTATGGCTCTGAAGTGGGAATGCGCGGCGACAAAAACAAAGGGGGCGATGCAGACATCAGAAGAGATTTTCCGGGCGGCTGGAAATCAGATAAGATCAATGCTTTCAATCCTTCGTCACAGACTCCTGAACAAAAAGAATTTTACGATTTTACCCAGAAGTTGCTGAACTGGAGAAAAGGCAAAGAAGTCATTCATACAGGAAAAACAAAGAATTTTGTTCCGCAGAATAATGTTTTTGTGTATTTTAGATACAACGAAAAAGAAAGCGTAATGGTCATTTTAAATAATAATGATGCCGAACAAACGATAGACGTGAAGCATTTCGCAGAATCTCTGAACGGTTTTTCAAAAGGTAAAGACATCATTTCCGGCAAAGAATTTCCGGTAAAGGACAATTTTAAAATTCCTGCAAAATCATCAATGGTTATTGAATTGAATTAAAACACGGATAACCCAAATGTTTTCACAAATTCATACTAAAATCATTAGTGTCATTCGTGAAAAAATTAGTGTCGCTTGTGTTTAAAAATAAAATTATACATGAAAAAAACAACAATATTCTTTACATTCATCCTATTTGTATTGAGTTTTACATCCATTTCTGCTCAGTCAAAATTCGATAAAGAAAAAACAGAAATCGGAACCATGCTCGACGGATTTAATGTCGCGGCAGCAAAAGCAGATTTTAACACTTACTTTAATTATTTTGCCGACGAATCTGTTTTTATCGGGACAGATGCTACAGAAGTCTGGGACAAAAAAGCCTTTATGGTTTGGGCAAAACCCTATTTCGATAAAAAGAAAACATGGAATTTTACTTCCCTGAAAAGAAATATCTACTTCAGCAAAGACGGAAAACTGGCTTGGTTTGATGAACTGTTGGATACTCAGATGAAAATCTGCCGCGGTTCAGGAGTGGTGGAAAAAATCAACGGAATCTGGAAAGTAAAACAGTACGTACTCTCTGTAACCGTTCCAAATGAAGTTGTAGACAAAGTTGTCGCTGAAAAAGCACCAATCGAAGAGATGTTAATCCAAAAACTGAAGAAATAATGGCAGAAATGGTAGGAAAAGCAGATGCAGGAAAATTTGGAAAAGTAAAAAAGCCGAATTTATCCATGGCTCAGATTATCAATATGAGCATGGGATTTCTGGGAATCCAGATGGCTTTTGGTCTGCAAAACGGAAACGCAAGCCGGATTTTGGCAAATTTCGGAGCCGATGTACATGAATTATCATGGTTTTGGCTCGTTGCGCCCGTTACAGGATTAATCGTTCAGCCCATCATCGGTCATATGGGAGACAATACATGGAGTCCTTTAGGAAGAAGAAAACCTTACTTTTTAATCGGAGCCGTTTTATGCGCCATAGGTTTGGTAATGCTTCCCAATGCCGCTTCTGCAACACAAATGATGGCTGCAAACGTTTTACTGATGGCGGTTATTTTTCTGGCCATGATGGATGCTTCCATTAATGTGGCAATGGAACCTTTCCGTGCTCTGGTGGGAGATATGCTTCCAAAACATCAGGCGACGATTGGTTTTTCTGTTCAGACAATTTTGATAGGAATTGGAGCAGTGATCGGTTCGGATTTACCAAACTGGCTTACCAAACTGGGAATTTCCAACGAAGCTCCCAAAGGATTTGTAGCAGATAATGTTATCTATTCTTTTTACATCGGAGCAGCCGTACTTATAATATCAATTTTATATACAATTATTACCACCAAAGAATATTCTCCTGAAGAATTTGCTTCATTTGAAGGTGGAAAAGAAATCGCAGAAGAAAAATCCAAAATGTCGGATATTTTCAAAGATTTTGCCAATGCACCCTCCCAGATGAAAAAACTGGGAATTGTTCAGTTTTTCTCATGGTTTGCATTATTTACCATGTGGGTTTTTACAACCAGTGCTTTGGCGACGCATCATTTCGGGCTTTCCCCGGAAGATACCCATTCAGCGGAATTTAATAAAGCCGGAGATTTAACGGGAAGCCTGTTCGGAAGTTATAATTTCTACGCCATTTTCTTTGCGTTTGCATTAACACCGATTGCTAAATTTATCGGTAAAAAACAGACTCATGCGCTGGCTTTGGCAAGTGGAGGTTTCGGGCTGATTTCAATGTACTTTATAAAAGACATAAATTACCTCTGGATTTCCATGGTAGGATTAGGTTTTGCATGGGCAAGTATTCTGGCAATGCCTTATGCGATGCTTATTGACTCAATTCCACAAAAGAAAATGGGCGTTTATATGGGAATTTTCAATTTCTTTATTGTAATTCCTCAAATCATTAACGGAGTTTTTGGAGGACCAATTGTTAGCAGAATTTTCGGTAAAATGGCAATAGATTATATTGTAGTGGGCGGAATCTGTATGGTTTTAGGAGCTGTTCTCACTCTTCTTTTTGTTAAATCTGAACAAGACACCCCAAAAGAAATTGAAAAAGAAATTCAGCAGGTGCATTTCTGATAAAAAGAGAAATACTTCAGTTGATTTTCTAAAATTACCCAAGTTCGGAATAAAGATTATAAAAAACTTGTTTAAACTAATTTCAGAATTAACCGCAAAAGGGACAAAAGATAATGTTAAAGCGAATTTCCAGAATAATCAAAGCGCTCAAAAGAATAAAAATCAAAGATTTTTAAAAACTATTGTGAGCTTTTTCACTTATAATGATCAACTTTAAATAAAAAAATTATTAGATCTTTTGTGACTTTTGCGGTTAAATAAAAGTTTAAACAGACTTAAAATACAAAAATAATAGCTAGCTCATTCACGTTAAATTAAGGATAAGCAAAATTTAAACACTTCTTATCCCGAATTCAGGTTAATATTATAATATCTAAATCTACCAGATCCGGTAGATTTTTTTATTGATGACGGTAAAAAATCCAGAAAAACTTTAAAAAGACAATCCCAATACATGATTTTTAGCAAATTTTAGACGTCGTATTTTTATTCCGCTTTAAACTTTAACAATCAGTCGGTTATGAATTATTATGTTTTGATGAATATCGTAAAAAAGATCGGTTTTTATGGATTTTTGATAATTTTAGGGTAGAATTTTTACGAAAAAGTAAATCTGTCTCAAAATTAGTTTATACATTTGTATCGTTAAATACAAGCAAAATGAATAACTCAATTATTATTCTTGTCATTCTTGTCATTATCGGGTTTCGGTGATGGGCAATGGCTTGTGATAATTTTTGAAATTGAAATAATACAGACCATTCTCATCACGAGGATGGTTTTTTGTTTAAAAGATACACCAAAATAAAAATTAAAACGATATAGAATGTATTACAATGACGACAGTGTTCTCTTCTTTGATGGAGAATATGTAAAAGCAAAAGAAGCAAAGACCGATTTGTACGGTCAATCATTACACTACGGATACGCGGTTTTTGAAGGCATTAAATCCTATAAAACAGCCAATGGAACTAAAATTTTTAAAGCAGAAGAACATTATGACAGACTGAGAAAATCAGCAGAAGCAATGCATATGCCTTTCCATTATTCTACTGAGGAAATGGTAGAGGCTACTTATAAACTATTGGAAATTAATGATTTGAGCAATGCCTATATCCGTCCTTTAGTTATTTGTTCTCCCAATATGTCCCTTTCAAAAGGACAGAAAAGCTACCTTGTTATTGAAGCATGGAATTGGGATAACGGTTATCTGGCAAATAAACTGAGAATTATGACTTCTTCCTTTCAGCGCCCCAATCCGAAAGCATTTAAAATAGAAGCTAAAGTGAGCGGACATTATGTAAACTCTATTTTGGCGTGTCAGGAAGCAAAAGACAAAGGTTTTGACGAAGCGCTTGTTCTGGATGAAAAAGGAAATGTGGCAGAAAGCTCTGGCGCAAATGTATTCTATGAAAAAGACGGAAAACTATATACTCCCCAAAAAGGAAACATCTTGCCCGGGATTACAAGAGCCACGGTGTTCGAAATATGTAATCAGTTAGGGATTTCATACCAAGAAAAATTGTTTACGCCACAAGAAATGCAGGGCGCAGATGCGGCATTTTTCTGTGGAACTGCGGCAGAAATTGTTGCTTTGGAATCTTTGGACAATATCCCTTTCAGAATGAATTGGGAAGACAGTTTATCAGCAAAAATTCAGCAGGCTTACCGTCATTTGGTCGTAGAAGAAAGTTATTCATACCTGAAATCAAACTTACAAAATGCATAGTACAGAACTGAACAAATATTCCAAAACGCTTACAAAAGACCCGACGCAGCCTGCAACTCAGGCAATGTTTTACGGTATTGGTTTCCAGAAAGAAGACTTCGACAAAGCGCAGATCGGTATTGCAAGCATGGGTTACGATGGCAACACCTGCAATATGCATCTCAACAGCCTCGCTGAAATCGTGAAAAAAGGAGTAAAAGAACAGAATTTGGTGGGTTTAATGTTTCATACTATAGGAATAAGCGACGGAATGACCAACGGTACAGACGGGATGCGCTATTCTCTGGTAAGCCGGGATATTATTGCAGATTCCATAGAAGCTGTATGCGCAGGACAATATTACGACGGGCTCATCACCGTTCCCGGATGCGACAAAAATATGCCAGGTTCCCTCATTGCTATGGCAAGACTGAACCGACCTTCCATTATGGTATATGGCGGAAGTATTGCTCCCGGACATTACAAAGGTCAGGATCTGAACATCGTTTCTGCTTTTGAAGCTTTGGGAAATAAAATTGCCGGAAAAATTTCAGAAGAAGACTTTCAGGGAGTCATTCAAAACTCCTGTCCGAGTGCAGGAGCCTGTGGCGGAATGTACACCGCAAATACCATGGCTTCTGCTATTGAAGCTCTGGGAATGAGTCTTCCGTATTCTTCTTCCTATCCGGCGCTCAGTCGCGAGAAAAAAGAAGAATGTCAATTTGCGGGACATTACATCAGAATTCTTTTGAAAAAAGACATCAAACCTTCCGATATCATGACACCAAAAGCCTTTGAAAATGCTTTGAGACTGATTATGATTTTAGGCGGAAGCACCAATGCTGTACTGCATTTTATTGCCATTGCAAAATCAATAGGATACGATCTGACTTTGGATGATTTTCAGCGGATCAGCGATGAAACACCGTTTCTGGCAGACCTCAAACCCAGCGGGAAATATCTGATGGAAGACTTACATAAAGTAGGAGGAGTTCCGGCGGTGATGAAATACCTTTTGGATCTGGGACTTCTTCACGGCGACTGTCTTACTGTAACAGGAAAAACCATTGCAGAAAATCTCGAACATGTCACCTCCATTATTGAAAGAGAACAGGATATTATTCACGATATCAGAAATCCCATCAAAGAAACAGGACATATCAGAATACTCTATGGAAATCTTGCCGAAAAAGGTTCCGTAGCCAAAATCACGGGTAAAGAAGGAAACTATTTCAGAGGAACAGCCATTGTATTTGATGGCGAAAAAGAATTCATCAAAGGAATTGAAGACAAAAAAATCAAAGAAGGAAACGTTGTCGTTATCAAAAACGAAGGTCCGAAAGGCGCTCCCGGAATGCCCGAAATGCTGAAGCCAACTTCCGCTTTAATGGGTTCCGGCTTAGGAAAAAATGTAGCACTGATAACAGACGGAAGATTCTCCGGAGGAACCCACGGTTTTGTTGTAGGACACATCACACCGGAAGCATTTGAAGGAGGACTGATTGGTCTTATACAGGACGGAGACCTCATCGAGCTCGATGCAGAGAAAAATACCATCAATGCATTGCTGTCGGATGAAGAAATTGCAAAAAGAAAAGCCGGTTTTTATCAGCCTGAATACAAAGTGAAAAGCGGAGTTCTTTATAAATATGCCAAATCTGTGGCAGATGCATCGCAGGGCTGCGTAACCGACCTGTAATCACAATTAAAATTGAAACATTATGAATACACTTGAAATAAATGAACAGAAAGATACCCGAAGTGCGGAAGCCATCGAAATATCAGGTTCCAAAGCAGTTTTAGAAGCCTTATTGCAGGAAAATGTAGACACTGTTTTCGGATATCCCGGAGGAGCAATTATGCCTATTTATGATGCTTTATACGATTATTCCGAAAAACTGAAACACATTCTCGTTCGTCACGAACAGGGCGCAATTCATGCAGCACAGGGATTTGCAAGAGTATCAGGAAAAACAGGCGTTGTCTTTGCGACAAGTGGTCCCGGAGCCACCAATCTGGTGACAGGTCTTGCAGATGCCATGATCGACAGTAACCCTGTAGTTTGCATTACAGGGCAGGTTTATGCTTCCTTGTTGGGAACAGATGCATTTCAGGAAACCGATGTTATCAATATCACCACACCGGTTACCAAATGGAATTATCAGGTTACCGATGCCACAGAAATTCCTGAAGCCATTGCCAAAGCATTTTATATTGCAAATACAGGTCGTCCCGGTCCTGTTTTAATTGATATTACCAAAAATGCACAACTTCAGTTGTTCGATTATTTGGGCTATAAAAAATGCACTCACATCCGAAGTTATCGTCCCGAACCTGAGATCAGAAAAGAATATATTGAAAAAGCAGCACAGCTCATTAATCAGGCCAAAAAACCATTCGTTCTTTTCGGACAGGGAGTGATTCTGGGAAAAGCGGAAGAAGAATTAAAATCTTTTATTGAGAAGATTAATCTTCCGGCAGCAGCTACCGTAATGGGACTGAGCGCGTTGCCTACCCATCATAAATTGCACGTAGGAATGTTGGGAATGCATGGAAATTACGCCCCTAATGTAATGACGAATGAATGCGATGTATTGATCGCCGTAGGAATGCGTTTTGATGATCGCGTTACCGGACGCCTCGATAAATACGCAAAACAGGCAAAGGTAATTCACCTTGATATTGATCCTGCAGAAATTGATAAAAATGTAAAAACAACAGTTCCTGTTTGGGGCGACTGTAAAAAAACACTCCCTTTATTGACGGCACTTCTCAAAGAAAACGACCACTCAGAATGGGTGGAGAAATTCCGCGAACTGGAAAAAGAAGAAATAAAAGAAGTCATACATAATGAACTGAATCCCACTACAGATGCCATGACGATGGGAGAAGTTATCAGAGTATTAAACGAGCTTACCAACGGAGAAGCCATTATCACAACAGATGTTGGTCAGCATCAGATGGTTGCTTGTCGCTATGCCCGGTATAACCGTTCAAAATCCAGTGTCACTTCCGGAGGACTGGGAACAATGGGATTTGGTTTGCCGGCTGCTATCGGAGCATGGTATGGCGCTCCCGAAAAAACAGTAGTGGCGATTATCGGGGATGGCGGATTTCAGATGACACTTCAGGAATTGGGAACCATTATGCAGTTTGGGGCAAAAGTTAAAATACTTATTCTCAATAATGAGTTTTTGGGAATGGTGAGACAATGGCAGCAATTATTCCACGACAGACGTTACTCCTTCGTAAATATTACAAGTCCTGATTTTGTGGCAGTTGCCAAAGGATATTACATTGAAGGTGAAAAAATATCCGAAAGAAAAGATTTAAAAGCCGCCCTCGAGAAAATGCTCAGTCATGATGGGGCATACCTTCTTGAAGTGATGGTAGGAAAAGAAAACAATGTATTTCCGATGGTAGCGCAGGGAACCTCAGTTTCGGAGATCAGACTAAAATAAAAAAAAATGGAAAAACAGGAATTTACCATCACATTATACACCGAAAATTCAGTGGGATTAATCGGAAGAATATCGGGAATCTTCTCACGGAGAAAAATCAACATCGAAAGTCTGAATACCTCACCTTCAGAAGTAGAAGGCATTCACAGATTCACCATTGTTATCCAGGAGAACGAAGAAGTAGTGAGAAAACTTTGCCGACAATTGGAAAAGCAGATCGATGTAATGAAAGCCTATTACAATACAGACGATGAAATTGTATGGCAGGAACAGGCACTTTACAAAGTACCCGCAGATGTGGTTACCGAAAAAGTATATGTAGAGCGGCTGCTTCGGCAGTATGGCGCATCAACCGTAGTCATCCGTCAGGATTACATCGTTTTTGAAACGGCAGGACATCGTGAAGAAATAGACAGATTAACCGAAGAACTTAACAAATACGGTCTCATAGAATTCGTTCGCGGTGCCAGAATCGCCATCATTAAAAACAGTGCGGGAATCCACCAAAAAGTACTTCAGTTTGAAAACCGTGAACCCTCTCCGCATATTGTAGAGAACGAATATCTCGATAAGCGGGATGATGTTTTTACCATGTAACAGATTAGTCAAAACATTTAAACCCTGAATTGAAATTGAATACAATGTTTTATTGTTTCAAAAAATATTCAAAACAAAACCTAAAATAAAAATATTAATCCTGAAAAGTAGTTACAGTAAACATTTTACCTAATACTTTTTACATTTTACCCAAAAATATGGCAAATTACTTCAATACCTTATCACTAAGAGAAAAATTGCATCAGCTTGGACAGGCAGAATTTATGGACAGTACACAATTTTCCGATGGTGTAGCAGTTTTAAAAGGAAAAAAAATAGTAATCGTAGGATGTGGCGCTCAGGGACTTAATCAGGGGCTTAACTTAAGAGACAGCGGACTCGATGTTTCCTATGCCCTCAGAAAAGAAGCCATCGACGAAAAAAGAGACTCGTGGAAAAATGCCACAGAAAACGGATTTCACGTAGGAACATATCAGGAACTCATTCCCACAGCAGATTTAGTCATCAATTTAACCCCCGATAAACAGCATACTTCCGTCATCAATACCGTACAGCCACTCATGAAAGAAGGGGCTACATTGTCCTATTCCCACGGATTCAACATCGTAGAAGAAGGAATGCAGATCCGTAAAGACCTCACCGTAATTATGGTTGCCCCGAAATGCCCCGGTTCCGAAGTCCGTGCAGAATACCTTCGAGGTTTTGGAGTACCCACACTTATTGCCGTACATCCCGAAAATGATCCTCAGGGAAAAGGATGGGCAGAAGCAAAAGCCTATTGTGTGGCAACTGGCGGACACAAAGCAGGAGTATTAAAATCATCCTTTGTAGCAGAAGTAAAATCAGATCTAATGGGAGAACAAACCATTTTATGCGGGCTTTTGCAGACCGGCTCCATTCTTTCCTTTGACAAAATGGTAGAAAAAGGCATTGATGCAGGATATGCTTCCAAGCTCGTTCAGTACGGCGTTGAGGTGATCACAGAAGCACTGAAACACGGCGGTGTGAGCGGAATGCTGGACCGACTTTCCAATCCTGCAAAAATCAAAGCGTTTGAACTTTCCGAAGAATTGAAACACATCATGCGACCGCTTTTCCAGAAACATCAGGATGATATCATCTCCGGAGAATTCTCCAAAACCATGATGCAGGACTGGGAAAACGGAGATGCCAACCTTTTGAAATGGCGTGCGGAAACCGGCGAAACAGCCTTTGAAAAAACTCCGGCGGGAGACGTAAAAATCTCCGAACAGGAATACTTCGATCATTATCTCCTCATGTCCGCATTCATAAGAGCAGGCGTAGAACTCGCCTTCGAAACCATGGTGGAAGCAGGAATAAAACCGGAATCTGCCTATTACGAATCCCTGCACGAAGCTCCCCTCATTGCCAATACCATCGCAAGAAAAAAACTATTCGAGATGAACCGCGTGATTTCAGATACTGCAGAATATGGCTGTTACCTTTTCGATCAGGCTTGTAAACCCCTTCTGGCAGACTTCATGAAAAAAGTAGATACAGACCTCGCAGGAAAAAACTTCAACGAAGGAAAAGACGCGTCCGTAGACAATGCGCACTTGGTTCACGTTAACGACACCCTCAGAAACCATCCGGTAGAAATGGTCGGCAGAAAACTTCGTCAGGCAATGACGGCAATGAAATCCATAAAAACCGTATAAAATTTTTTGGGCAGCTATTTCCGCCCTCCGTTCCCGCTTTTTTCTTTTCTCGAAAAAGAAAAAGAGCTCCACTCAGGTCGGGCTGCGATATATTCCGCTTTCAGGAAATAAAGACCATAAAAACCGGTAAAATAAATGAAGATGAATAATACACCCACACTTCCCACACTCGAATCCGTCATACAGGCAAGAAAAAGCATCGAAAACGTGGTGAATTACACCCCTTTGCAATACAACGCCCGTTTGTCGGAAAAATTTGATGCGCATATTTACCTTAAAAGAGAAGACTTACAGCCGGTAAGATCCTACAAATTAAGAGGCGCTTATCATAAAATAAAAACCCTTTTCAGCGAAGGCAGAACTTCAGAAGGAATAGTTTGTGCAAGTGCAGGAAATCATGCTCAGGGAGTTGCTTTTTCATGCAAGCAGCTCCAGATAAAGGGAACCATTTTCATGCCCGTAACCACACCAAAACAAAAGCTGGAGCAGGTAGAAATGTTTGGCGGTCATTTTGTAGACATTAAACTCTTCGGAGACACCTTTGATGCATCCAAAAAAGCCGCTTTGGATTTTGCAGAAACTTCCGGTGCTGCATTTATTCATCCTTTTGATGACGTTCAGATCATTGAAGGACAGGCAACAGTCGCACTCGAAATTTTAGAACAGAAAAAAGAAGCAACAGACTTTGTTTTTATTCCGATCGGCGGAGGAGGACTCGCTTCGGGAATTTCCACCGTATTTAAACAACTTTCCGCAGAAACCCAACTCATAGGCGTAGAACCGAAAGGAGCGCCCTCCATGAAAACATCCATAGAAAACAAAATCAATACCGAGCTTACTGAAATTGACAGCTTTGTAGACGGAGCAGCCGTGAAAAAAGTAGGAGATTTAACATTTGAAATTTGCAGTAACACACTCTCAGAATGCATTTCCGTAGATGAGGGAAAAATTTGTGAAACCATTCTTCAGCTTTACAATAAAGAGGCTATCGTACTGGAACCTGCCGGAGCATTATCAATCTCTGCATTGGAGCAGTATAAAACGCAGATTAGAGGAAAAAGTGTAGTGTGCATCGTCAGCGGAAGCAATAACGATATTACCAGAATGGAGGAAATTAAAGAACGCGCTCTGCTCTACAACGGTCTTAAGCACTACTTTATGGTGAAATTTCCGCAGCGTCCCGGTGCTCTTAAAGATTTTGTCCTCAATGTATTGGGAACAAACGATGATATCACCCATTTTGAATACACCAAGAAAAACTCCAGAGAAACAGCTTTGGCAATTGTCGGAATCGAGCTTTCCGATCCATCAGACTTCGAAGGACTCAGACAGAGAATGCAGAATCTGGATTATTTTGAGTCCTATCTCAACGAAAACCCCGATGTTCTCAATATGCTTGTGTAATATCAAAAACAAACAATAAATCCGCTGAAAAGGCGGATTTTGTCGTTCTTATCTTACATCAACAGTTTAGCCGTTTATCTCCTGTACATTTGTATCATAAAATAAAAACATTATGAAAACAGTATATCATAAAGCAGACACAAGAGGTCACGCCAATCATGGATGGTTAAACTCTTACCACACATTCAGTTTTGCCAATTACCAGAATCCTGAAAGAACACACTTCGGAGTGTTGAGAGTATTGAATGACGATACCGTTACTCAGGGAATGGGTTTCGGAACGCACCCACACAGAGACATGGAAATTATTTCCATTCCGTTGGAAGGAGATCTGGAGCATAAAGACTCTATGGGAACTACAGCAGTTATTAAAAAAGGAGAAATTCAGGTAATGAGTGCCGGAACCGGAGTAATGCACAGCGAATACAACAAAAATAAAGATCAGACAGTAAAATTCTTACAGATCTGGGTATTCCCGAGAGAAGTCGGAGTAGAACCAAGATACGATCAGCAAAGCATTAAAGAAGGCGAAAAAATAAACGGATTCCAGCAGATCTTATCTCCCGACAAAAACGACGACGGTGTTTGGATTCATCAGGATGCATGGTTCAATCTTGCCAATTTTACCAAAGGAAACGGCAAAAACTACACGCTGAACAAAAAAGGAAACGGAGTCTATGCTTTTGTACTGAAAGGAAGCGCAAAAATCGGAGACCGTATTTTAAATGAAAGAGACGGCTTAGGAATCTGGGATACTCAAAGTTTCAACATTGAAGCCGTAGAAGACGCAGAAATATTATTAATGGAAGTTCCAATGGAATTACCTTCATATCTCAAATAAACCCTTAATTTTGCACAACGAAAATTCCCCGCCTTTGTAGGGGTGGCGAAAATTCAGAATGAATTTTTTGACGGGGTGGTAAAAAAAATAAAATACATAAAAATAGAACAATGAAAGTTTTAGCAATAGCAGGAAGCAATTCCGATACATCAATCAATAAAATGCTGGTTTCTTACGCAGCTTCATTAATTCCGAATGCAGAAGTAGAAATCGTAGATATGAACGCTTTTGAAATGCCAATCTACAAACACCAGCGTGAAGTGGAAAGCGGAGTTCCGCAGGAAGCAAAAGACTTTGCCTCAAAAATCGACGGAGCAGATGTTTTACTGGTTTCTCTGGCAGAACATAACGGAACTTACTCTTCAGCATTCAAAAATGTATTCGACTGGACATCAAGAATCAAAGACAGAGCAGTATGGAACGAGAAACCAATGCTGCTAATGGCAACAGCTCCCGGAGCAAGAGGAGGTTTAGGTGTTTTGGAAGCTTCAGGAAAACGTTTCCCTCTTCACGGCGGAAATATTGTAGATACATTTACATTGCCTTTCTTTAATGATAATTTTGATAAAGCGGCTCAGAAAATTTCTAACGAAGAGAAAGACAGCGAATTAAAAGAGAAAATTCAGAAAATTTCTGCCTTAGAATCTATTCTTGAAAAATAGATTTGAAAATTAATATAAAATTAATATCTTTGCAAAAAGGAAAAAAGATGAAAATTCAGACCACTTTTAAAGAATGTTTCTCCAAGAAAGGGAATATTGTGGACTCTGAAATTCTGAGATAAAACAACGGCCGATAATCTACCAAGATTGTCGGCTTTTTTGTTTTCTGAATTTAAATAAAAAGTAAAAATAAAATGTACCAATTCAGTAATGCAGGAATTTACCAATTCGAAACATTGTTACATTGCTAAACTGATACATTGTTAGATTATTAAAATACTATGAGCAACACGTACAAATCAGCAGGAGTAGACAAAGAAGAAGGATACAAAACCGTTGATAAGATCAAGAAAGCGGTGGGCGAAACGCACAATTCCAATGTACTCAATCATTTGGGAAGCTTTGGAGCATTCTATGAGATCGGAGGATACAAAAATCCGGTTCTTGTTTCCGGAACAGACGGAGTAGGAACAAAGCTGAAAGTCGCTTTAGACTCAAAAAAATACGATTCTATCGGGGTAGACTGCTTCGCAATGTGTGCCAACGATATTCTTTGTCACGGGGCAAAACCATTATTTTTCCTTGATTATCTGGCTTGTGGAAAATTAGACTCCGAAATTGCTGCTGAAATCGTTTTAGGAATGGTAGAAGCCTGCAAAGACAACAACTGTGCATTAATTGGCGGAGAAACTGCTGAAATGCCGGGAATGTATCAGCCGGGAGATTACGATGTTGCAGGATTCTGCGTAGGAATCGTTGAAAAAGATCAGATTATTGATGGTTCAAAAATCAAAGCAGGAGACAAAATCATTGCGCTTCCAAGTTCAGGATTCCATTCCAACGGATTCTCTCTGGTAAGAAAAGTGTTCCCTGATTTTAACGAAGAATTCGAAGGAAAGCCTTTGTACGAAAACCTTTTGGTTCCAACAAGACTATATTATAAAGATATTCATAAAATTCTTGAAGAAGTAGCAGTTTCAGGGATCGCTCACATTACAGGAGGTGGTTTGTACGAAAATATTCCGAGAATAATTGGTGACGGACTTTGCGCTTCCATCGATGCTTCAAAAATCCAGATTCCAACGGTTATGTTAGAACTGGAAAAAAGAGGAGGAGTTGCCCGTGAAGAAATGTTCGGAACATTCAACATGGGAGTCGGAATGATCGTTGTAGTGGATGCACAACACGCAGAAAAAGTATTGCACCTTTTAGACGATGCTTACGAAATCGGAGAAATTACAGAAGGAAGCGAAAAAATCAACTTGAAAATTACCAATTAGATAATGTATTCCATTTTCAAAATTAATTAATTTTCAAATTGACTAATCATGAAGAATCTTGTCATACTCGTTTCAGGTTCAGGAACCAATCTTCAGAGAATCATCGATACCATTGATAATGGAGAAATCCGGAATGCAAAAGTATCCTTAGTGATTGCCGACAGAGAATGTTACGGACTGGAAAGAGCAAAAAACCATAATATAGAAAATATTCTGATTCCGAGAGGGAAAAACTTCAGTAATGAACTGGCTGAAAAAATTCCTCAAAATACAGACTTAATCGTTTTAGCAGGATTTTTATCCATTCTGAAACCTGAATTCTGTGAAAAATGGAACGGAAAAATAATCAATATTCATCCGGCTTTACTTCCGAAATTCGGAGGAAAAGGAATGTGGGGACATCATGTTCACAATGCCGTGATCGAAGCAAAAGAAAAAGAAAGCGGAGCAACCGTACACTTTGTAACTTCAGGAATCGATGAAGGAGAAGCCATCCTTCAGAAATCATTCGAAATTACAGAAGACGATACTCCCGAAAGCGTAGCGGAAAAAGTTCACTTAATAGAATATGAAATTTTCCCAATCGCGATAAACAAAGTATTGAATAATAATTAGACATTAATTATTAGCAATACAAAAAATTCCTCTCCTTTGGAGGGGTGGCAAAAATTCAAAGAATTTTTGACGAGGTGGTTAAAAAACTAACAACAATGAAAGGCTTAGACAAGCTCAGCCTGACAACGCAAAATCTAGCCACTCAGAGTTTGTCATTCCGTAGGAATCTAAGCTTAGTTGAGATGCTTTCAGCATGACAAACAGAACGGAAAAATAGTTAGTATTAGAGATGCAGCGCTGAGCCAAGAGTTTATCCTGAGCTTGTCGAAGGAAATAAATCATCTCTTTAATGAAAAACACATTTAGATTTTATTATTTCGAAAAACAAGAAAAATCTAAGTAAAAATAAAAAGACCGGAGGTGAAAGAACCGGTCTACAGTTTGAAATAGCTGTAAAAAGTAAAAAATCGAAAGTAAAATGAGCAAAAAAAGAGTTTTAATCAGTGTTTCTGACAAAAGCGGATTAACCGAATTCGCGCAGTTTTTGGAAGCCCAAAATTATGAATTGATTTCTACAGGAGGGACGTTCAAACATTTGAAAGACGCTGGTTTAAATCCGATTCAGATTGATGAGGTTACCAATTTCCCGGAAATGTTGGACGGAAGAGTGAAAACATTACACCCGAAAGTTCACGGTGGTTTGTTGGCGGTTCGTTCCAACGAAGAACACATGAATACTGTTCAGGAACACGGAATTGGACTGATTGACATGGTAATTGTAAATCTTTATCCTTTCTTCGAAAATGTAAACAAAAACATTTCTCTTCACGAAAAGGTAGAATTCATCGACATCGGAGGACCTTCAATGCTTCGTTCTGCAGCGAAAAACTTCGATTCGGTTACGGTAATCACGGATGTTGAAGATTATGCAACCGTAAAAATCGAAATGGAACAAAACGGTGATACGTACATCGAAACCCGCAAAAAACTGGCAGGAAAAGTATTCAACCTTACTTCGGCTTATGATGCAGCGATTTCAAGAATGCTTTTAGAAGAAGAATATCCAACCTATCTTAATGCTTCTTACAAAAAAGTTTCTGACTTAAGATACGGAGAAAACCCTCATCAGACAGCAGCTTACTACGTTTCTACTTTCGAAAACGGAGCGATGAAAGATTTCGAACAGTTGGGAGGTAAAGAATTGTCTTTCAACAACCTTCGGGATATGGATCTTTGCTGGAAAGTAGTGACGGAGTTCAAAGAAGAAATGGCTTGTTGTGCAGTAAAACACTCTACACCTTGCGGAGTGGCGATCGGAACTTCAGCTCTGGAAACCTATCAGAAAACTTTCGAATGCGATCCGGTTTCCATCTTTGGCGGAATTGTTGCTATGAACTACAAAATCGATGCGGCAACCGCAGAAGAATTAAACAAAACCTTCCTTGAAATTGTAATGGCTCCTGAATTTGATGAAGAAGCACTTGAAATTTTAAGAAAGAAAAAGAACTTAAGAATTATAAAAATTGTCAATCCGGTTTCAGACAAACAGACTTGGGTGAAAATCGACGGAGGAATTCTGGTTCAGGACAACGACAGCATCTTTTCAGATGACATCAAAGTTGTCACAGAAACACAGCCTACGGAAGAGCAGAAAAAAGCATTATTATTCTCTCAGAGAGTGGTAAAATATGTAAAGTCCAACGCGATTGTCGTTTCCAACGGAATTCAGGCTTTCGGAATCGGAGGAGGACAGGTAAACAGAATCTGGGCAACTCAACAGGCGATCGAAAGAGCCAAAGAAAAATTCTCCGGCGACTTAGTATTGGCTTCTGATGCATTTTTCCCGTTCCGTGACGTAGTAGATTTCTGCGCTCAGGAAGGAATTACCGCAATCATCCAGCCGGGAGGAAGTGTAAAAGATCAGGACAGCATTGATGCGGCAAATGAACACAAAATCCCGATGATGTTTACGGGAATTAGACATTTTTTACATTAATTAAAATTAAATTAAAATTATAGATGAAAATCTGTAATTTAGGATAGATTGCTTTCCGATCTTTGCTGAGTGTTAACGCCTTTGCGAACTTAAAAAGCAGTCAGTTATTAAAGATATCTTAGCGGACTTTGCGTTAAAAATTTTTATTGAGATTAAATGCATACATCCGGAAATTATATTTTGAGATTGTATTTATAGCATCCAAAATTATATATTTGTAAATTATAGACTAGTTAATTAAATAAAGTATGAGAATATTAATCATAGGTGAAGGTGGAAGAGAATCTGCTTTGGCAGCAAAACTTCAGAATGACCCAAGAATTTCTAAAATGTTTTTTGCCAACGGAAACGCGACCACTGATGTTATTGGAAAAAATGTTCATTTATCAGAGATTAAAGAACTTAGAGATTTTGCCATCAAAGAAAAGGTAGACTTAACGATTGTTGGTCCCGAAGCTCCGCTTGTAGCAGGTTTGAAGGACGAATTCAAAAAACACGACCTTAAAGTTTTTGGTCCGAATCAGAAAGTTGCAAGTTTGGAAGGAAGTAAGGCTTTCTCTAAGAAATTCATGCAGACCTATGATATCAAAACGGCAAAAGCGGTAGTATTCGATTCCTATAATGAAGCTAAAGAATATGTGCAGACGCAGAAGTTTCCATTGGTTGTTAAAGCAAGTGGTTTAGCAGGCGGAAAAGGCGTGGTAATCTGCGATACATTGGAAGAAGCTGAAGCAACGATTCATGATTTTATGATCAGAAGAATCTACGGAGATGCAGGAATCCGTTTAGTAATCGAAGAATATTTAGAAGGATTTGAAGCCTCTATCATCGCGTTTTCAAACGGGGAAAAACTATTCCCTTGTATCGCGGCGAAAGATTATAAAAAAGCCGGAAATGGCGATACAGGACCCAATACAGGAGGTATGGGAACCGTAGCTCCAAGTCCCGAATTTACTCAGGAACACTACGCAGATTTCGAAAAAAATATCTTAGAACCTACCATTAAAGGTCTTAAAGGAGAAGGTTTCAGCTTTAAAGGAATCATTTTCTTCGGATTAATGGTAACGAAAAACGGAACCTATCTTTTAGAATACAACATGAGATTCGGAGATCCTGAAACGCAGGTTTTAATGGCTTTAATGGAAA
The DNA here is from genome assembly GCF_003094695.1 of Chryseobacterium sp. HMWF035. Taxonomy (NCBI): domain Bacteria; kingdom Pseudomonadati; phylum Bacteroidota; class Flavobacteriia; order Flavobacteriales; family Weeksellaceae; genus Chryseobacterium; species Chryseobacterium sp. HMWF035. The sequence continues at coordinate 55,311 of NZ_QEHP01000124.1, forward strand.
ACAATCTTCTGGATGTTATTCAGGATTGTATGGACGGAAAAGACATCGAGCTTAAATTTAAAGACGAAAAAGCAGTTTGCCTTGTCATGTGTTCAGGAGGTTACCCAAGAAACATCGAAACAGGTTTCGAAATCGTGGGCGAAGATAAACTGAAATACAGCAAACTTTTATACGCAGGAGCCATCAGAAAAGGAGATAAAGTAGTTTCTAACGGTGGAAGAGTACTGAACATCGTGGCTACAGGAGCAACGTATGAAGATGCCCGCAAAAAAGTGTATGAAGATGCAAGTCATGTACATTTCGATTACGGCTTCTACAGAGAAGACATCGGAAAGTTTTAAAATAATGCCCTGATTTTTCGGGGCTTTTTTTGTTAGAAGCTATTTCCCGCTTTCCGCTGTATCTTTTTTGTCATTGCGAACAAAGTGAAGCAATATTTGGAACTTCTCAGCAATCGCAATAACAAAAAAGGATGTCGCTGCAATCGGGGCTATAATTTTAGACAATTTTATAAAATCATTTATCAATCATTATTCATCAATTATAAAAAATGAACAACGGTATTATCATATTAGATTTCGGATCACAGTACAACCAGCTTATCGGGAGAAGAATCCGTGAGATGGGAGTATATTCTGAAATTTTACCATTCAATACACCTTTAGAAACCATTTTAGAAAAACAGCCAAGAGGAATTATCCTTTCCGGCGGACCAAGTTCTGTGAATGCAGAAAATGCCCATTTGGTTGAAAAAGAATTATATGAACAGGGAATTCCGGTTCTGGGAATTTGCTACGGAATGCAGTTAACAGCACACCTTTTAGGCGGAAAAGTTCATAAAGGCGTAAAAGGTGAGTACGGAAAAGCACACCTTGAAATCGTAAAAGAATCGTCTTTATTAAAAGGCGTTACCAATAATTCTATAGTTTGGATGAGCCATTTCGATGAAGTGGGAGAATTGCCTGAAGGTTTTGAATTAAATGCAAAATCCGGTGTAATCGCTTCAATTTCTAATGAAGATAAAAAAATCTACTGTGTACAGTTCCATCCGGAAGTTTCCCACACCGAAGAAGGAGGAAAAATGCTGGAAAATTTCGTTTTTGGAATCTGTAATGCAGAGAAAAACTGGAAACTGACCAATTATATCGAAAAAACCGTTGCAGAAATCCGTGAAAAAGTCGGAGATCAGAAAGTAATTCTTGGACTTTCAGGAGGAGTAGATTCTTCTGTAGCGGCAGTGTTAATTCACCGTGCCATTGGCGACCAGTTGACTTGCATCTTCGTAGACACAGGTTTACTGAGAAAAGACGAAGGCAAAAAAGTAATGGATAATTATGGAGAGCATTTCCATATGAACATTAAATTAGTGGATGCTTCCGAAAGATTTTTATCGAAATTAGCCGGAGTGGATGATCCTGAAGCCAAAAGAAAAATCATTGGAAACGAATTTATTCACGTTTTTGATGAAGAATCTCATAAAATTGAAGGTGCTAAATTCTTAGCACAGGGAACAATTTATCCGGATGTAATTGAAAGTCAGTCGGTAAACGGTCCTTCTGCGGTAATTAAATCGCACCATAACGTTGGCGGACTTCCTGAAGATATGGAATTCGAATTGCTTGAGCCTCTGAGAGAATTATTCAAAGATGAAGTAAGAAAAGTGGGCGAAGAATTGGGAATTCCTCATCATCTGGTTCACAGACATCCTTTCCCGGGTCCGGGATTGGGAATCAGAGTTTTAGGAGCAGTTGATGCAGAAAAAGTTAGAATTCTACAGGAAGCAGATGATATTTTCATTGAAGAATTATACAAAAACGATTTGTATGAAAAAGTTTCTCAGGCTTTCGTGGTGCTTCTTCCGGTAAAATCTGTAGGAGTAATGGGCGATGAGAGAACATACGAATACACAGCAGTCGTTCGTTCCGCAAACACCATCGACTTCATGACCGCAACATGGAGCAGACTTCCTTACGAGTTTTTAGATACCGTTTCAAGCAGAATCATCAACGAAGTAAGAGGAATCAACAGAGTAGCGTACGACATTTCAAGCAAACCACCTGCAACCATCGAGTGGGAATAATTTTGAATTGAATTTTACATATAAATCCTGCCTTTTGGCGGGATTTTTTGTCTACCAATCCTGTCTCAGGAAAATTAATATGCTTAAAAGATAAATCAGGATAAGAAAAACAATTCCATTTAAGATATAAAGTAGAACTTTCCGATGATGCTGATGAATAATGTAAAAGTTAATAATTAGAATAAGTAAAATAACAGGAATAAATTCAAGGAAAAACTCAATTTGAATACATATTGACAAAACCAGATAGATCCATGATATCAATAAAGTAACTACAGAAATAGTTTTCATTAGTTTAATTTTTCAAATATAAAATCAGAAAAAATTTTAGAGTAATCTTCACTGAAAAAGAACATTCTGCTTATTCCATCATATCTTGCAATTACAAACTTGATGTACTTGTAAGATTGTTTTTGTATTAAATAAAAATCATCTAAAATCTGCTTTGTATTTTTTTTAATATTTTCATTTTTTGCAATATGATTTCTAAGTTCGTACAAACTAATGAGCTCATTTATAGGCAATGGACGATCGGTATATGAAATGTCAAAAGTTTTCATCTTCGAATCATAATTTTGGATTTTACTATAAATCAACTCTTGCATTTTTTTAATACTAACTTTTTTCCCTAAATTTAAATAAAATTACATCAAATGCAAATAGAAACAAGACCATTAACGGTTCAGGATTATGATGAATTGGTCGTTACCATGAAGAGAGCTTATCCCCAAATGTCGGAATACGTCTGGTCTAAAAAAAGTATCGAAAAACTTACCCGAATATTTCCTAAAGGACAAATCTGCATTACGGTAGACGGAAAACTCGCAGCAGTTGCCCTTTCCATTATTGTGAATTATGACGAATTTGGCGACGATCACACGTACAGCGATATCACGGGAAATTATACTTTTAACACCCACCTTTCAACAGGAAATGTCTTATATGGGATCGAAGTCTTTGTAGATCCTGAATTCAGAGAATTGAGATTAGGAAGAAGATTGTATGATGCAAGAAAAGAACTTTGCGAATTACTGAATCTGAGATCCATTATTTTAGGCGGCAGAATTCCAAATTACCACAAACACAGCGATTTATCTCCAAGAGAATACATCCGCAGAGTTCGGGATAAAGAAATCTACGATCCGGTTCTGTCTTTCCAGCTTTCCAATAACTTTTTGCCGATCAGGGTTTTAAAGAAATATCTTCCGGAAGACGAATCATCCAAAGAAAATGCAGTTCTGCTTCAGTGGAACAACATTTATTACAGCAAAAAACCAAACACCATGCAGGACAGCATCATTCGTTTGGGATTAGTACAATGGCAGATGAGACATTTTAAAGATATTGATGCTTTTTATGAACAGGTGGAATTTTTTGTCGATGTGATGGGAGATTATAAAGCAGATTTCGTTCTCTTTCCGGAACTGTTCAATACCCCTTTGCTGGCTCCTTTCAATAAACTTTCGGAAAGAGACAGCATGATTGAATTGGCGAAATTAACCGAAGAAATCAAGATGAAAATCTCCGATTTGGCAATCAGTTATAATGTCAATATCATTTCCGGAAGTATGCCGGTTTTCGAAAATAATGATCTCTACAATGTAAGTTACCTTCTTCACAGAGACGGCAGAGTAGACGAATACAGGAAGATCCACATCACGCCCAACGAGAAAAAATATTACGGAATGAAAGGCGGAAACGAAATCCGTGTTTTTGATACCGACTGCGGAAAAATAGGTTTAGTGATCTGTTACGATGTTGAATTTCCGGAGCTTCCAAGAATTTTAGCCGATCAGGGAATGAAAATTCTTTTTGTACCTTATCTTACGGACACTCAGAATGCCTATATGCGTGTTCGCCATTGCGCGGCGGCGAGAGCGATCGAGAACGAATGTTATGTGGCAATTGCAGGTTGCGTAGGAAATCTTCCAGGAGTTAATAATATGGATATTCAGTTTGGTCAGGCTGCGGTGTTTACTCCTTCGGATTTTGCGTTTCCGTCCAATGCAGTGAAAGGAGAGGCAACCCCGAACACAGAAATGACATTAATTGTAGATGTCGATTTAAATTTATTGAAAGATCTTCATCATCACGGTTCAGTTCAGGTCATGAAAGACCGGAGAAAAGATTTATACGAAACCTATCTTAAATAAAAAAACGGGATGCTTCTGCAGCGTCCCGTTTTATTTTTTTCACAAAGAAATCTAGTTTGGACATAAAACAGCCAGACAGATCAATCCCGGACATCTCGGTTTTCCGTCATCAGGACAGCATTTGTTAGAGCAGTTTCTGACTAATCCGCCACCTGCAATACTTTTCATTTCTTCTCTTGAAACTTTCTTTAAATTTTTCATTTTAATAATTTTTTAGTGTTGGTTTTAATATTTTGTCATTGTAAAGTTAAAGAAAAAAAATGTAATAAATTCATTTAGAGCTTTTTCCCGCTATCCACTGTATCTTTTGGTTAAATTTTCCTGTCATACTATGTTTGTAAAATATTAGATTTAACAAACAAAAAGGAAAAGAGAGTAAAGAATAAGGTTATCAATTGTCATTAGTCTTACAGACCGTTCTGAATGTTAATCCCTTTACTCTTTACTACCAAACCTGAAAAGATCATTAGGCGACAAGCCTGTATTTAGGATAGATAGGTAACAGTAGTATTCTCTTTTCCTGTAAAATTATAGGTATTGGTAAAATTATAGGAATTGACATTAGTAAGCAAGTTTTTGATGTAAGTTTTTTGGAAGGGAATCTTTGGAAGCATAAGGTTTTAAGCAATAAATTATAGGTTTTGAAACACTGATACCTTTCATTGAAAAAGAAGATATAGTAGTGATGGAAGCTTAATGTACTTATTATCTTCCTTTAGCAGAATATCTTTATTCACAGGGGATTAATGTAGTGGTAGAAAATTCTTTTTCCATCAAACGTTATGCTCAATCAAGACTCAAACGAGCCAAAACGGATAAAGGGGATTCGAAGGTTATTGCTGAATATGGGAAAAAGAATTTGGATGAGCTGAGTTTGTGGCATCCTGAGAGTAAAACGTGCATCAGAATTCGCCAAATGCATACAAGGATACAAATGATTCAGAAACAAACCAGTCAGACCTATAATCAGTTGGAAGCTTTCAGCAGCAGTGGTTTTCTGGATGAAAAGTTAGAAATAGAAATGAACAATTCCATAGAACAACTTCGACTGGGAAAAGAAATATTGGAATCGGAGATAGAAAAGCTGGCCTTGGAAGAATTTGAAGAAACCATTGAATGTCTTACCAGTATTTCCGGAATCGGAATAAAAATAGCTATTATGCTCATTGTGATTACAGATAATTTTAAAAAGTTTGAACATAAGCAACTCATTGCTTTTGTAGGATTCAGTCCTCGGATTTATGAAAGCGGAAGCAGTGTGATAGGAAGATCAAGTATTTGTAAGATGGGTAAATCTCAGATTAGAAAACTATTGTATTTATGCAGCTGGTCTGCCAAACGCTGGAATAAAAAATTTAAAGAAATGTATGAAAGACTTATCACAAACGGAAAAGCAGAAAGAGTGGCAAAGATAGCTCTTGCCAATAGACTTTTAAAACAAGCATTTGCTATCGGAAAGGATAAAGAAAAATATAGAGAAGATTTTTTTTAAATAATTTGCTTTTTAACACAGATCATTCAGAATGGAATTTCACGAAGCAATATGCAATGAAGAATCTCTTAAAACGTTGTGATTTTAGATTTTCGACTCCACTTCGTTGCGCTCAAAATGACAGTGTTGTAGATTGAATGTAAGAGTTTTATTAAACACATTACTCACATAAGATTTTAAATAATTTCTAAGCTTTATATCAGAACACATTAGTTTGTGAAAATTTTTGATTTTCTTCTCATGTGATCTTTTAAATATTGAAATGAACAACTTATGTGACTGATGTGTTATCATTTTAAAAAGTAAAACTGTCATTCTGAATAAATTTTGCGAAGCAATATGCAATGAAGAATCTATTCATATGAAGTTATTTTAGATTTTTCGACTCCACTTCGTTTCGCTCAAAATGACAGTGTTGTAGATTGAATGTAAGAGTTTTATTAAACACATCAATAACATAAGATTTTAAAATAATTTCTAAGCTTTATATCAGAACACATTAGTTTGTGAAAATCTTTGATTTTCTTCTTATGTGATCTTTTAAATATTAAAATGAACAACTTATGTGACTATGTGTTATCATTTTAAAAAGTAAAACTGTCATTCTGAATAAATTTTGCGAAGCAATATGCAATGAAGAATCTATTCATATGAAGTTATTTTAGATTT
>NZ_QEHP01000124.1:61714-83563 GCF_003094695.1 Chryseobacterium sp. HMWF035
ATTTGTGAAAATTTTTGATTTTCTTCTCATTTGATCTTTTAATGATTAATCAACAAAATTCAACAGTTTTAATAAATAGCAATCATTATAATTTTAAAACTTTCTTAACTCAGTTTTCAGTAAGCAATGCGTAAATTTGACTTCAAATAAATTTAAGAACAATGCTTAATTTCGAACTAAAAAATCCAACCAAAATACTTTTCGGAAAAGGTGAAATTGCTAAAATTTCAAAAGAAATTCCTGCAGATGCTAAAGTTTTAATGATTTACGGAGGCGGAAGCATCAAAAACAATGGTGTTTACGATCAGGTAAAAGAAGCTTTAAAAGGTCATGAAGTGCATGAATTCGGCGGCGTTCCTGCCAATCCTGAATATGAAGTATTAATTAATGCTTTAAGCTTTATCAAAGAAAATAATATTACTTTTCTCTTGGCTGTCGGAGGCGGATCTGTGATCGACGGAACGAAGTTTCTTTCCGCTGCTGCAAATTATGATGGAGAACCGTGGGAAATCCTTACCAAACCTGTAAGAACTTTTGAAGGGGAAGGAATGCCTTTCGGGACTGTTCTTACGCTTCCTGCAACCGGCTCTGAGATGAATTCGGGCTACGTTATTTCCAGAAGAGAAACCAACGAAAAATTGTCTTCGGGAGGTCCGGGATTATTTCCTCAATTCTCAGTTCTGGATCCGGAAGTGGTGAGATCGATTCCGCAAAGACAGATCGTTAACGGTTTAACGGATGCTTATACTCACGTTCTGGAACAATATATGACGGCTCCATCTTCGGCAGATCTTCAGGAAAGAATTGCAGAAAGTATTCTGATCAGTATACAGGAAACTGCTCCGAAAGTTCTGGCGGAGGAATTTGATTATGACGCAGCCGGAAATTTCATGTGGTGCTGTACAATGGCTCTTAACGGACTGATTCAGAAGGGTGTGATTACAGACTGGGCGGTTCACGCGATGGGACATGAACTTACGGCTTATTTCGGGATCGATCACGCAAGAACTTTAGCCATTATTGCACCATCGCATTACCGTTATAATTTTGAATCTAAGAAAGGAAAACTGGCTCAGTATGCGGAAAGAGTCTGGGGAATTAAGGACGGAACGGTGGAGGAAAAAGCGGAACTGGGAATCAAAAAACTGGAAGAATTTTTCCACAGCCTGAATATTGATACGAAGCTTTCTGAATATACGGAGGATTATAAAGGAACTGCTGAAAGAGTGGAAAAAACTTTTACTGAGAGAAACTGGCTTGGTTTGGGAGAATACAGAAAACTGACTCCTCAAGATGCGTCTAAAATTGTGGAAATGAGCTATTAAAAGCCGAAAGCTTCAGATCCGAAGAGGGAAGTTTATTGCTATGCTGTAAAAAATAAAACAGACAGGAATAAACTTTCACCTTACAACTTTTATTCCAATTTGCTTTTTCTATAATCAATCGTTTAAAAATCCTTAATTTCATTAGAGATATTTCAAATTTATTTATATTTTAGCATATTCTTAAATTTGTAAAAATGAAAAAACCATTACTTTTATTTGCCTTTTCAGCGTTAGCGCTTACTTCATGTAACGATGATGATATCCAGGGTTATGAAATGGATATGATGAAAGGTGATTGGAAGATCAGTAAAAAAGAAACGATATCAGGAAAAGACGATAAATTTGTAATTGATACGCATGTTCCAACAGGATGTTCCGTAAATGACAAACTGGAGTTCAGAACAGATTACTACACCTCGTTTACTACTTATGGAGGAACAGGAACAAACTGTAATGTAGTGGCAAAAGTAGAAGGAAAATATGAGTACAATTCTGAAACAAAGGATTTAACCGTTACCTACACCGGGAACAGTGCTGTGAAGTACAGAATTGTAGTTCTTACAAGCTCTGAAATGAGAATAAAGCAACTGTCCGGCAATATAGATCAAGACGGCGATACGATACCAGATGCAGAATACGTAACGTATAAAAGATAAAAAAGAAAACTCTCGAAAAATTCGGGAGTTTTTTCTTGAAAAGAAAATTTTAATATTCAACTAAAATTATTAAAACAATGAAGAAGATTTTTTCGGCATTTCTGATGCTGACTTTTGCCCTGTTTTTTGCACAGGAAAAACCGATGTTCTGGCAGGACATCCAAAATTTTAAGAAACTGAATCTGGAAAATCCTCCTGCTGAAAACGCAATTCTTTTAGTCGGAAGTTCGTCTTTTACGAAATGGACGGATGTTGCGAATTATTTTCCGGATAAAACCATCATCAACAGAGGTTTCGGAGGCTCAAGATTAACGGATCTGAATGATTATGCAGAGGATCTTTTAAATCCTTATCAACCCAAACAGATCATCATTTACTGTGGTGAGAACGATTTTGCCGACAACGATAAATTGAAAGCCGATGTTGTAGTGGAAAGATTTAAAACATTCTACAAAAAAATCCGTGCAAAATTCCCGAAAATTGAAGTAGATTATATTTCCATTAAATATTCTCCGAGCCGCGAAAAGCTGTGGCCACAAATGAAGGAAGCAAATAAAAAGATTGCCGATTTCATGAAAAAGCAGCCGAATGCAGCGTTTATTGATATCACAAAGGTAATGCAGGATGAAAACGGAAACGTAAGAAAAGACCTGTTTGTGGAAGATATGCTTCACATGACTCCGGAAGGCTACAGATTATGGACTTCTGTGATGAATCCTTATATGAAATAAAATGAGAGAATCTACCCGAAACCTTCCGATTTTTAAAAAAGCGCAGGAAATCTATGAAACTCTAAAAGTGATAACAGATTTATTTCCTGAGGATAATGATTATCTCCAGACACTGAAATCGCATCTTCTTGAAGACAGCATGATTATTCAGGCAAAAATATCCGGTGCGGAAGCCGTAAAACTGTATGACATTAAGATGGAAAATGCAGCGATCATAAGAAAAGCGGCAAGAAGCATTATGGTAAGCGGAAATACACTCGAAATGATGGGATTTACAGATGCAAAGTATTATACGATTATCAGAAATCTTACTGAAGAATTCAGGCTTTTATTCGTCGACTGGGTTTCCGGATTTAATCCTAAACATTTTATTGTTGATAATTGGGGGTTGTTTAATCCTCCGGGAATTTCGCATGATTATGTTCAGCGGGATGACGAACTGAATTTTCTTGATGAGGATGAAGAATAAAAAATGAGCTGTTTCAGTATTGGAGCAGCTTTTTTGTTGATGACGATTTTTATTGAAAGATTTTGTGTGAAAAGTTTTTTTTCTTTTCTTTGCAGCCTTAAAAATTAGTTTAAACCATGAAAAAAATCTTATTTCTTGCTATTTCAGCAGGTTTTCTTTTCACAGCCTGCAAAAGTGATGATGACGATGTATATGCATCTGTTGTAGGAGTCTGGAAGCCTTCCAGAGAAATGGCAGTTTCCGGAAAAAACGGAAGTACTATTTACAATGATCCTTCTTCAAGCTGCTACAAAAAAAGTACATTTGATTTTAAATCGAATAATACAATGGTAAGCAACATTTTTGATGAGGGAATGAGCGGAAATTGTGAAAATCTGGGAACAGACACTTCTTCTTATTCTTATGACCCACTAAACAAACAGATCGTTATAGATGGCGAAGCCAGTGAAGTTCTGAAGCTTACGAATAATGAAATGCATATTGTTTCGGATTACAGTGATGAAGACGGAGACGGAATCGATGATAAAATAGTTCTGGTTTTAACCCGATAAAAAGCAAACTCCCGAAAAATTCGGGAGTTTTTTTATTTCTTTCTTTTAGATTTAGAAATTGATTTCTGCTGCGCTCTGTTGGCTCCAAATTTTTTAGGAGCTTTTCTTTTGGAAGGTCCGCCCCAGTTTTCTTTGGTGTTTTTTGCTTTCTTTTCATGAAATGCACCTCCCCCGTCATTCAGTTTAACCTTCACAGGATTTTTCATGATAACGCTTTCCTCTTCCGAAGCAATCTTTTTAGGATTGATTTTAACTTCCTGAGGGAAATCGATGTATTTCAGTTCTTTATCCATCAATAATTCGATGTCAAGAGCTAAAGTTTCTTCTTTCTTGGTAACGAAAGTTATGGCTTTACCGTCTTTGTCTGCTCTACCCGTTCTACCGATTCTGTGAATATACTGCTCCGGAATATCGGGCGTTTCAAAATTGATAACGTGCGTAATGTCTGAAATATCCAGACCTCTCGCCATGACATCTGTTGTGATAAGACCTCTGATTTCTTCATTCTCAAAACGTTTCATCGCTTTTAGTCTGTAATTCTGCGATTTATTGGAGTGGATCACATCAAACTGTTCAGGAAAAAGCTCATCAATTTTTGTAAATAAAAGATCTGAATTCTTCTTATTATTGGTAAAAATCAAAACCTTAGACATATCGGCATCTGTTTTAAGCAAATACTCTAGTAAATTAATTTTAGTATTAAAATTTTCTACTTTATAAGCGGTCTGATCTATTTTTTCAAGCGGCGTTCCGGATTTTGCCAGTGATATTTCAACAGGACTGGCAAAATACTCATCCAGCATTTCATCTACAGCTTCCGTCATGGTAGCAGAAAAAAGAATATTCTGTCTTTTTTCTCTCATCATTTCAAAAATGTGCGTCAACTGTGGTCTGAAACCCAGATTCAGCATTTCATCGAACTCATCAATAATCAGTTTCTGAACTTCCTTTAAAGAAATGGCATTGTCGATCGCAAGGTCCATTACTCTTCCCGGAGTTCCCACCAGAATATCGCAGCCATCATTAAACAATAATTTTTGGGTGTTGATGTTTTTTCCACCGTAAATCCCTATCACTCTTGCAGTAATATTTTCCGTTAATTTCTCAACAATTTCAGCTACCTGAACCACCAATTCTCTTGTAGGAACTAAAATAACAACCGTAGGATTTCCTGTTTTATTGTATTTCCAGGTTTTAAGAACAGGTAATAGATACGCCAGTGTTTTTCCGGTTCCCGTCTGTGCAATTCCCATCACATCACGCCCGGAAAGTATCGGTTTAATACTTTTTTCCTGAATCGGAGTAGGTTCAAATAAATTAAGATCCGCTAAAACATCAAGAATTTTAACCGGAAGGTCAAAATCTGCAAAAGTGAGTTTTTCCATTTTGCAAAGATAGAGAATTAATTTTTGAGAAAAATAAACCTAAACTTTCATCCTTAAATTATTTGTACAGCGGTATTATCTTCTAATAAATTTAAAAGCCATATCTCTTCCGTAACCCTGCATAATAGCAAGATTGATCCATGAGAGCGCAAATTTTTCCAACAATTCTACTTTGTCCGACTTGCCAAAATCTATACAGGAAGCGAAACCACAATCTAAAGCCAGTTTTTTGGCAGTTTCTTTTGCTTTCTCGCTGTCTCCCGCCATAAACATATCGATTCCTTCACCATCATATATCGGATCAAGCATATTTTCAAAACCTGTGGTGTTAAAACATTTTACGATTTCCGCATTGGTTTTATCTGCCAAAGCGTGATATACTGTTTTATAAGGTTCCGGAGATTTCATTACGGCATTGGTAGCATCAATAATGACTTTTCCCGAAACATCGCCTAACTGTTCGATCACTTCAAAAATGGCAGTCGGAGGTGTTGCGATAAGAATTACTTCACACTGCTTCACCGCATTTTCGATCACAGCAAAACGATCTTCTCCAATTTTTGTTGCAAGGGAAATATTTTTTTCACTTAAAGGAAACTGAGCTCCTATCAAAACATTATGCCCCGCTTTTATCCACTGTTGAGCCAAAGCTCCACCTACATTTCCGGAGCCGATAATTGCAATATTCATACTTTTAATTTAACGTGAAATTTACGGTAATTTTTGCATTCAGCAGTTTAGAAACCGGACAATTGGCTTCTGCATCTTTTACAAGCTCCTCAAATTTCTCAGCTTCAATTCCGGAAACTTTTGCTGCCAAAGTAATGTTAGACTGAGTGATGCTTCCGTCTTCCAGAACGATTTCACAATCAGTTTTCAATTCATCTGCCGAAAAACCTGCAGCTTGCAAATTAAACGCCAGTTTCATACTGAAGCAACCGGCATGAGCTGCAGCAATCAGTTCTTCAGGATTCGTTCCGATTCCGTCTGCAAAACGGGAATTAAAACCATATTGGGTTTCGTTTAAAACTGTACTTTGCGTGGTAAGGTTTCCTTTTCCGTCTTTTCCGGTTCCGCTCCACACTGCGGTTGATTTTCTTTTGATCTGCATACTATTTTATTTAATCAATCTTAAACTTTAATAATTATTTACTTAAAAACTCTACAACTAATTCTGCCGCAGCCGCTCCCGAATTCTGCTGTTGTCCGGTAATTAAATTCCCGTCCTGAATAGCGTATGAACTAAACGGAGCCGCAACTTTAAATGTTGTTTCCTGTAATTTTCTAGCTTCTTCTTCTATTCTGTAAGGCTGAATTTTCATTCCGACCGCCTGATCTGCAAATTCTTCTTCAGCGTCAGCAAAACCGGTCCATGTTTTTCCTTTTACAAGCAATTCACCGTTTGATTTTTTAGCTTCCAATAATAAGGTTGTTGAATGGCAAACCGCTGCGCTCGGCTTTCCGCTTTCATAGAAACTCACAAATAATTGTTCCAAATCTTTATTTCCTCTGAAAGTATACATCGGTCCCTGTCCGCCAACCAAGAAAACAGCATCATAGTTTTTTGCATCAACTTCGGTTAGTTTTTTTGTATTTTCAAGCATTGCTTTAAAGTCAGGTTGCTGCATATATCCTAAAGAAATTACATCGTGTGCAGAATAACCTCTTTCATCCAAAGGGTTGGAATAGCCATCCATTTCCAGTTTTCCGCCTTCTGTTGAAACCAGTTCCACTTCGTAACCTGCTTCCTGAAAAACTCTCAAAGGATGAGTTAATTCTGCTGCCCAGAAACCGATTGGCCAATTGGTTTGTTTACTCACACTTGGCGAACTTGCCACCATTAAAATTTTACCTTTTACGGGAGCACCGTGAAAATGAACATAGCTATTTACTTCTTTTACTTTTTCCATTTTTGTTTTTTTTTTGATTTTAAAATTTTTAATTTTGATGAAACAAAGATAATTCTGAGTAAGAAAGAAAATGAATAATGGCTATCTTTGTAAGGAACTCACAAAAATGTAAGTATGCCTGATTTTGTATCGGATAAACACCTTTTTCACAATCCTGTAGAATTTGCCATGAGCAAAATAGGCGGAACCTACAAAATGCCTATTCTCTGGCGTCTGAAAGATAAAGCATGGCGTTACTCGGAATTAGCCAACAGTATTCCTCATATTTCAGACAGGATGCTTTCTAAAAATTTAAAAGAATTGCTGGAAGACGGTTTTATTTCCAAAGAAATATTTCCGGAAGTTCCCCCCAGAACAGAATACAACATTACTAAACGCGGTAAAAAAGCTGTAGAAATTATTTCAATTTTAAGAAATTACGGATTTGAACTGATGAAAGACTTTGGCATTGAAGAAAAATAATTTAAGTCCGTTACTTCATTTAAAGCAGCGCTATAATTTTGTCAGCTTCCCGAATTCCGCTTAAGTAAGCACCGTGAGCGGTTGAAAAATAATCTGCTTCCGTATGTTCTCCGGCAAAGAAAAGTCTGTCGTTTACCTCTTCTGCCAAATCATCGAAATGAGACATTTCTGTACCGACTGCCGTATAGGAATAGGAACCGAAAGAATTTTCATTGTTCTGCCATTTGGTACGAAGCAAATTTAACGGATTCGGAATGCTGTTTCCGTAAATATCTTTCAGATGAGTCATAATTTCTGAGATAATCTGAGAATCAGACATTGTTTCCGTCTGTCTTGCATAATCTGCGTATGCAAAAGTCATTAACGCATTTACATTCAAATGGAACTTTTTTACATTCACAAAATAATTGAATTTATCCCTTGTTTCCGGTGTGTAGGAAATATACTGAACATCATCCCAGAAAGCAGTGTTCCATGTTAAAAGAAATTTATTGACACAGTTCATTCCGACTTTTTGAATGGCGTTTTGCTTCGCAGCCGGAAGTGAAGGAAGAAATTCAATTTTATTGGCTTTTAAAACACCCAGCGGAACACTTACAATTACATAATCTGCTTCCGAAACAATTCCGTTATGGGTTATCTTCATTTTGGTATTGCTGTAATCTATTTTGGTGACTCTTTCGTTAAATTTAACATTAAGTCCGGAAGCTAAGAAATTGGCAATCGTATCATAGCCATTGGTTGCTATTTTTTCTGCCCCTCCGAATTCTTCTCCTTCATCATACAGCAATGATGAAACTTTATCCAGATCTCCTCTGTCAAAGGTAAAATAAGTAGAAAGGAAAAATTTCCATAACCTGTCGTTGAATTTAGCCGGATATAAGTTTTGGAAAACGGTCTGAAAGCTTTGCGCAGAGTTACCGTTATTTTTTAAAGCAGCAAGAATATTGTAATATTCGGTTTCTGTATTGTCAAATACAGTATCGCTACGCAGAATTCCGCCAATATCATAGGATTTTCTGCTGTCATCAAGCGTTTCAAAAGTCTGCATTCCTGCCTGTTGAGCCAGAGTTGTTATCGGATTTCCATTGATTCCGTGAATCCAGCTTGCTCCCTCATCAAAAGCAATACCCAGACTTCGGTTGGTTCTCAGTCTGCCTCCCACTTTTTCCTGTGCTTCCAAAACCGTCACCTCAAAGCCTTTTTCTTTCAATTTTTTGGCTGCAGCAAGACCTGAAATTCCCGCACCAATAACGATGACAGATTTTCCGTTAGGATCATCAGCTTCATCCTCAGAAGAAGCGCATGAGTTAGCCAGTAAAGAAGGCGCTAAAAATATCAGGGGAAAACCTGCTAAAGTATTCTTAATAAATTTTCTGCGTTGCATTTGTATTTTTTTTTTGAAAAACAAATATATTCAATTTTAAATCTGTTTTTCACAGTAGCACGTCAAAAATTTTAATAAGCTCTGAATAATTTTTCAGTTTTGAAATTACTTCCTCGTTACCCTCAGTAAAATAACAATTACCAGAAATATTGAAAAGATAAATCCTAAAACTGCCACCAAAGACAATTCTCCGATTCTTGGCCCCGATTCAGAGGAAAACACAATAGCCGTTGCAATGATATTTGCGCCTAAAACCATTGCCAGAATAAGATTGATAATGCTCGATTTTATCAGTTGATTCGTCTTTTCTATATTTTTGATTTCACTGGAAACAGTGAATTTGTTTTCGTCTAATTTCTGTAAAACGGAACGCAGCTCTTTGGGAATTTCGTCTACATTATCTGTAAACATGAGCATTCTGTCCATTCCTGTTTTTACAATATTTTTCGGACTTATTTTTTTGGTAAATATTTTTTTGGTGTAAGGATGAAGGCTTTTTACAACATCCAGATCCGGATTTATGGTTCTTCCCACTCCTTCAATTAGGCTGATTCCTTTAAATAAAAGATAAAAATAATCCGGCATCTGAAGACGGTTGTCTTTCAGCACATCTTTCATTTTATTGATGATGACCTGTGCATTAATTTCTTTCAGAGAGGTGCTGTGAACGAAATTCAGAATATCTTCCACATCATTTTCAAATCTTCTTTCATCCGGAATCTCATAACTGATCGCCATTTTTTTCAGGAATCTGACAATTTTATGTGGATTTTTAGCAACAAAACTTACAATAAGATTTTCAAGGACTTCTTTATCATTCGGCGGAATTTTCCCGACCGCACCGAAATCGATAAAAACCACTTTTCCATCTTTTTTCAGCAAAATATTTCCCGCGTGAGGATCTGCGTGGAAAAATCCATAATCTAAAATCTGGGAAACAAAAAGTCTGAGACCCGTTTCGGAAATGTTCACGGGATCGATATTGTATTGTAAAAGAGTTGCTGTATCCGTTACTTTAATTCCGTCAATAAACTCCATACAGAGTACATTATTGTTGGAAAATTCTTCGTATACTTTCGGCACATAGGTTTCTTTGCTGTTTTTAAAATTTCTTCTGAACTGCAGGATGTTTTCCTTTTCATTAATTAGGGAAACTTCTTCGAGCAAAGATTTTTCAAACGTGGAAATTGCCTGTTTCAGGTTGAGCTTCTCTCCTATTTCGGAATAGGAAGAAACCAGCTTTTCCAGATCTTTGATGAGCAGTAAATCGTCCTCAATTACAGACTGAACATCCGCTTTTTTAATTTTCAGGATAACCTCTGTTCCATCGATTAATGTTGCTCTGTAAACCTGCGCAATAGATGCAGTTGCCAAAGGAAGTTTCTGAACCTGAGCAAAATGATCTTTTACCGAAATACTGAATTCGTTTTCCAATATTTCTTCCACATTCATTTCCACGGTTTCCACTTTATCCTGAAGCTTCTGCAGTTCCTGAAGAAGTTCCGGCGGAAGAAGATCTTCCCTGTTGCTGAAGGACTGTCCGAGCTTCACAAAAGTAGGTCCCAGTTCTTCCAAAACCAGCCGGATTCTTTCGTAAACAGTTCCTTTTGAAACTACTTCGTCGGAATTGGAGGGAATTTCGTCTTTAGTTCCGCCATTCATTCTTGCCAACATATCTTTAAAACCGTATTTGCTTAATACGGAAATTAATCTGGCAGATCTCTTTAATTTTCTTTGCTGTTTATCGAACATATTCTGAAATGTAGTTGCAATTTAGTTCAAAAATTGTTCCTATTGATAATAATTAATTTTCTATTTTAAATCGCTTTTTTTATAATTTGCCTTTCAATTTGTCATTCTAATCGAAGTGCAGAAGGTTAAAGAATCTATATTAAACGCAAAGATCTCGAAGATTTTATTTAAAATGATTGAAAATATTTTTCGTTCGCAAAAGTGTTTTACTTAGCAAATGATAGCAGTGTAATGCTAATTTTTCTTATTGCAAATTTTTGAATTAAATTTCATTAAATACGATTTGTCATCCTGAATGAAGCGCAGCGGGTTGAAGAATCTATTTTCTAAACCAAAGATCGCGAAGATTTTATTTAAAAGGATTGAAATATTTTTCGTTCGCAAAGGGTATTTGACTACTTCGAATCCTCAATAAACAAATGATAATAAAGCTGTTTAATTTTTTCAATTTATTTCAATCTGGTTTGTCTTTCAGAAGGAATCTAAACGTAGTATTAGAAATATAATATTGAAAGATTTGATCTTAGATTTCTATGGAATGATCTGTGTTAAAAAGCAAATTATTTAGCACAAATTTTCTATGTACTTTTCTTTCCTATTGCAAAAGCTTGTTTAAGAAGTTTGTAGGCAAGTGCAATTTTTGCCACTCTTTCCGCTTTTCCATTGTTCATTAATCTTTCATACATTTCTTTACATTTTTTATTCCAGCGTTTTGCAGACCAGCTACATAGATACAAAAGCTTTTTTATACTTATCTATCCTATATACAGGCTTCGTACATATGATTTGTTCAAACTTGGTAGTAAAAGAGTAAAGGGACTAACATTTTGAACGGTCTTTAATGACTAATGATAACCTTATTCTTTCCTAAAATTAATACTTTGCAAACATAGAATGACAGAGGAATTTAACCACAAAAGATGATGATAAAGCCAAACTTCAGAATAATAAAAGTTCTCAAAAGAATAAAAATCAGAGATTTTTAAAAACTATTGTGTGCTTTTTCTATTATGATTGTTAACTTTAATTAAGCATAAAAATCTTTTGTGGTTTTTGTGGTTTAAAAAGTATGTGTATTTAATCTTTAAAGCTTTCATTTTCAAGAGATTATTCATTGCATATTGCTTCGCAAAATTTCATTCTGAATACCAAAAAAATTAAAAAACATTTAATAAAATCCGTTACTTTTTACCTCTAATTTTCCGGTTTTTCTATTGATTTTAATGAAAAAAGATTCTTTAGTTTCAGAACCATTTTTAGATTTTGAAAGGTATAACGATATGTGCTGATTGTCAATTTTATAAGAACTTCCTAGTTGATTGGCGCTGTCAACCGTATATCCGAAAGTATTGGCAATTAAAATAGCTTCCGGAAGATTGTCTACAAATCCGATAAAATTCCTTAGCTGCTGTTCGTTTGAAAAGTATTTCGACTGGCTTTTTTCACAGGCTAAAATATAGGAATAGCAATTTTCGCCGAGACATTTCTGAAAAAATCCTTTTTCCGGTGCAGGATCATTCAACGTCATCAGATCAGGCATCTGGTTTTCGTAAATAATGGCTTTATCAGGATCGGGATTATTTCTGAGAACGCTCCAGTATTCGTATTTTTTATCCGGAACGATAAAAGGGTAGAGCAGTTCTGTATTGTCGAGGATTTCCGGAATTTTTTTGAAGTCTGCAGGAACGGTTTTCTGGCTGAACAGCCAACCTGAGCAAAGCAGTAAAACCGGAAATAATACTTTCATTCTTTTGTTTTTGCAAATGTAGCGAACAGAAATTTACTGAAAAATAATTTTGTAGTAGCCGTTCTCGTCTTTCACATCAATTCCAATGCCAGTAAACGTGAGTTTGTTGATCTGAAAACCATCGCAGCCACCTTTAAATTCTGATGATTGGATCGTAAAAGTGAAATTTTTAATATTGGAAGTAAACGTATAATTTTTCGTTCCGTTGTAAGCGCCCACATTTTCCAGAATAACCATATCATCATTGGTTTTCGTAAGCTGAATATTAGTCTGGTTTTCTTCTTTCACCGAATAATTGGTAAGCGTTCCGTCCGTTATTAGATTCACATCGTTGGAATCCACAAATTTAAAAGCAATCGGTTGTGGCGCATTGTAGCAATCTTCACCGCAGGCGGAGAAAAGGAGAAGGGGAAGTAAAAATAGGAGTATTTTTTTCATGGGATTCAGATTGGTGTTAAATGTAAAATTACAAATTTATATTAAACCTGAGTTGTTATATCGCGATCTGAATATTTTTAAAACCTGAGAAAGCTGATAATCTGTAATATCAAAATCATCAATATTAATCTCTATCTTTTCGTCACCATGAAAAAAGTACAGATAATTAATTTCGGGTTTATAATCATGTTTGGATTCTCGGCTTACCAAACGTTTTACGATAATTTTTTCAAGCTGAATTTCATTCCATAAACAAGTAGGATTGTTTTCAATTTGAATACCTTTTCCATTAACAGAAATCATAACTTTTGATATTTTCTTAATTTCTACAATTATTTTTAAAATAAAATATCCGGTGAATGCAATCAGCAAGGCTAGTACAAATATGGTGATGAAATTCATTTTAAATTTTATTGATGAAATAAAAAGAATTCCCAGCATCATAAAAATACTGTAAGTAGCAATTGCAATTATTCTTCCTGAACGGGAATATTTAACAATAATTTCATCAGGAAGTGTATTTTCATTGTATTCAATTTTGTCGCTTTTGTGGATATTATATTCTTTGTAAATAAAAACACCATTAATAAATGCACCAATAAAAAATATAATGGAAAGGATAAAAAGGTATTGAAGAAGATATACTCCAATTATCAATGCTAAAACTCCTAGTATTGAGTAAAAAATGATTCCGAATTTCATTTAAGTTCTAAATTTTTAATTTTAAAAAGTTTAAATTTTTAATTGTAGTCCATTCGAACTTGTAATTATTCTTTAGTGAAAGCTCTTCTCCATATGGCTTTGTTGTTGAATATTTTAAAATTTTGCCGGCTTGATATTCTTTTTGATGTCTAAAATCAAAATCTGCAGTATCGTCTGAATATGTATCCTGATAACAATAATGTTTATGATCTGTTGCTAAAATAAAATAACAGATATCAATATCATTGTCCTTATAGTCTTCTAAATTTTTTAAATCTTGGAAAACATCATATCTGTTATTCGGTTCTCTATGATTTGATTTTTTGAAAAATTTTAATTCGATAGCTGCTTTTACTTCTTCACCATTACTTTGATAACGTATGAATAAATCTATTCGAGCCTTTTTAGTTTTACTTTTAAATGAATCTTCTTTCAATTTAAATGGAGTTTCAAATTCGAGATAAAATTTATCTTCCAGATCAAACTCATATAAATTTCCTAAAGTTTTAAGAATATGACCGAATTCTAATTGAAAAGAAGCTTCATTAAGAGCTTTTAAACTACCATGACCTAATTTTTTGATTAAAATTTCATATGATAGTTCAATTATTTCGTACAATATATCTTTTGTTGATAATTCTAAGGACGTTTGTTAATATTTTAGTCAACAAAATATTCATAATTTTAATCATTTTTAAATAAAACACCATTTGAATTCCACTCAAAATCCCCTACATTTGTTATATGATACACGACCAACGCGCAGAAAAATTCAGGCAGATCGTGGAAAATAAGTTCCAGATCTACAATTCATTGTTTATGAGCCTGCCTTATGATAAAATGACGAATATCGGGATGCTGCTTCCGTTCCTTTGTGAAGAAAGCAAAATCGGCTATGAAGCAGGAAAAACGCCTGAAGAAATCGTTGAAGAATTCTTTAAAAACCATACCGATCTGCAGACTGAAGAACAGAAAACAGAACTGCTTTTCAAAATTATCCAATATATTGAAAGACAGGTGGTTTTGTTTGATAGTATTGAAGATGCGGCATTTCCGAACCTGCATTCCGAAAGTGATAACGGAACGGTAACCAATATGTATGAACGTTCGCTTCAGGATCATAAATTAGAAAAAGTGCGTGAAAAACTGAAAGATTTTGCCATTAAAATCGTGTTTACGGCGCACCCGACACAGTTTTATCCGAATTCTGTACAGAGAATTCTTCACGATCTCAGAAATGCCATTACAACCGATTCTATCACAAATATCGATATGCTTTTGCAGCAGTTGGGAAAAACACCGTTCGTCAATAAAGAAAAACCAACTCCAATTGATGAAGCGTTGAGTATTATTTATTATCTGAGATATGTGTATTACGATACCATCGGAGAACTTTTCACAAAAATAAAAACAACATTTGAAAATGATCATTTTCATCTCCATGAAGATCTGATCCAGCTTGGTTTCTGGCCGGGAGGAGACCGCGACGGAAATCCTTTTGTAACGGCAGAAGTCACGAAAAGAGTATCAGAAGAACTGCATACTGCAATTTTAAAAGCTTATTACAACAACTTGAAATCGGTTCGAAGAAGATTAAGCTTTAGAGGCGTTTCAGAAGTTTTAACAAAACTGAGCAACGAACTGTATTCCGCGATTTTCAGAAATGAAAAAATTACGGCAGATGATATTATCAAAAGACTGGAAGAAGCCGAAAAAATCCTCGTGGAACAGCACAATTCATTGTTCCTTGATCAGTTGGTGAATTTCAAAGACCGTGTGAAGATTTTCGGGACGCATTTTGCGACTCTGGATGTTCGGCAGGACAGCAGAATTCATCAGAAAGTGATTGATGAGGTTTTTGCTAAAGTATTCGGAGCCAATGATGCTACGCACGAAGAAAAATTCAATAAGTTAATTCAGGTTACTGAAAAAGTAAATCCGGATGATTTTGAAGATATTGTAAAAGATACTTTGCTCACCGTTTCCCAAATTTCAGAAATCCAGCAACTGAACGGATTGAGAGGTATGAACCGTTATATTATTTCCAATTCCGATGCGGTAAAAGATGTGATGAATGTGTATGCGTTTTTTAAAGTCTGCGGTTATCAGGAAGAAGAAATCAATATGGATATCGTTCCGCTTTTCGAAACAATGGAAGGTCTTGCCAACGCAGAGAATGTAATGAACGAATTGTATCAGAACCCTGTTTATAAAAAGCATCTGGAAAAAAGAGGAAATCAGCAGACGATTATGCTGGGTTTCTCGGACGGAACGAAAGATGGCGGTTACCTGAAAGCCAACTGGGAAATTTATAAAGCCAAAGAAGTGTTAACGAAACTTTCCGAGCAAAACGGAATTAAAGTCGTGTTCTTCGACGGTCGAGGAGGACCTCCCGCAAGAGGAGGCGGAAAAACCCACGATTTCTATGCTTCACAGGGAAAAACCATTGCCAATAATAAAATTGAATTAACGATTCAGGGACAGACGATTACGAGTATTTTCGGAAATAAAGAACAGGCAAAATACAACTTCGAACAGCTTCTGACTGCCGGAGTGGAAAATGATGTTTTCAAAAATTCAAAAAAAGAATTAACCGAAAAAGAAAGGGCGTTAATCATCGAACTGGCTGAAATCAGTTATAAAAAATATTCAGATCTGAAAGCACATCCGATGTTTGTACCCTACCTGCAGGAAATGAGTACGCTCGAATATTACGGAAAAACAAATATCGGAAGCCGTCCGTCGAAAAGAGGAGGCGGAAGTGAGCTTAAATTTGAAGATTTAAGAGCGATTCCTTTTGTTGGATCATGGTCGCAGTTAAAACAGAATGTTCCCGGATTCTTCGGATTTGGTTTTGCGATGCAGCAATTGAAAGAACAGGGGAGATTTGATGAAGTAAAAGAATTGTACAGAGGTTCGGATTTCTTTAAAACGTTGGTTTTAAACTCGATGATGAGTATGAATAAGACCTATTTTCCTTTGACGTATTACATTAAAAACAACCCGAAATTCGGTGCATTCTGGAATGTTCTGTTTGATGAATACAATCTTTCCAAAAATATCATGCTGGAATTAACAGGCTTTAAAATGCTTCAGGAAGAAGATCCGCTTTCCAGAAAATCGGTGAAAATCCGCGAGAGAATCGTTTTGCCTTTGTTGAGCATTCAGCAATATGCATTAATGAAAATTCAGAAAGGAGAAGGCGATCTGGAAGCATATGGCAAACTGGTGACGCGTTCTTTATTCGGAAATATTAATGCGAGCAGAAATTCGGCTTAATAATAAATAATCCGTGTGTCATTCTGAATGCAGTGAAACGGAATGAAGAATCTATAAACATTTTGCTTAGATTTTACTGAATGATGATTTGCAATTAGACATCAGGCTTCGGCTTCGCTCAGCCTTCGGGAATAATAAGAAAACCTCTCATTGCGAGAGGTTTTTCAGTTTATTCTTTTATAAATTTTTCATAATAAATTTTATCCTTCGTCTGGATTTTCAGGTAATAAACGCCTTTTGCAAAATCTTCGACTTTTATAGATTTTTGATTATTGGTTTTTGTAATGAATCTTCCTAAGTTATCGTAAACTTCCAAAGATAAAACATCACTTTCTGAAGCCACATTCAGAATGTTTTTAACAGGATTCGGGAAAATGGCAATACTGTTTTTCTTTACGAGCTCCGAAGTGCTTAAAACGTTATTGTAAAGACCTCCGAAATTTAAAATTCCAAATCCCATCTGATCGGTATGATTGGGATAAAGCGATGCATTCTGTCTTAATTTATCCCTCATTAAATCTCTGTTCATTGCCGGGAAAGCCTGAATCAGACAGGCAACACCTCCCGCTGCAATCGGAGTGGCAATGGATGTTCCGCTGACCAAAATTGTCGAATTGTTATTGGTAACACTGGTTGCGGTGGTTCCTCTTGCACTGGCATCGGGTTTTATAACCCCCGCAGAATTCGGACCGAAAGATGAGAACGTGGAAGAAGCTCCTGAAGAATCTACGGCTCCGATGGTAAAGACTTTTGCATTATCCGCCGGAGTTAGAATATAATGCCATGTTTGAGCTCCTGAATTTCCTGCGGCAAATAATGTGAAAATTCCTTTGTTAACAGCTATTTCGGCTCCTCTTGCAATAAAGGAAGTGGTTCCGTTCAGGTTGGCGTAAGTGTAGTTGTATTTCGGATCATCAAAAGTACCATAACCTAAAGATGTTGTAATCATATCAACGCCTTTTCGGTCGGCTTCTTCAGCAGCTTCAATCCAGTACAGCTCTTCTTCTGGAATTTCGATTGCTGCATTTTCACTTCGGTACAGATAAAAATCCGCATCCGGAGCGGAACCTACAAAAGTATCCTGAACATATCCTCCGATTGCGCCCAAAATAGCAGAACCGTGATTATTAAGCGAAGTATTGTAAATGTCTGTGCCTTTGGTTACAAAATCATATCCGCCTTTGATGTGTCCGTTGGTCCATAATCTTGAAAAAGCAGAACCTGTATTTACATAAGGAAATCCTGTATCAATCACGGCAATGGTAACTCCGGTTCCTGTGTATCCTGCCAAATGAAGCGGACGGAGATTGATCTGGTCGATCTGTGCGGAACCTGAACCATAGTCAAAAGTGGTTAAATTTTTATTAGCGGGATCTGTTGGATTATCCCACTTATTCTGATGGCTTAATTTTGTTCCTCCGGAAGAATTTCTGGCAAAACTTTCTACAGACTGTACATAATTCTGCGCCTGAAGCGTGGCAATCTGAGCCGGAGTTGCATTTACGGCAACCCCATTCAGCCATTTTGAGTAATCGGTTACGGTGAACCCTAAATTCTGAATATTGGTAATATAAGTCTGTTCTATCGGAGCATCCTGATCATTGAGTGCAATTCCTAACGAAGTACGGCGGTTAAGGGATTTTTGGGATAATTCAGACAACGGATTTGCGTAAAAAGCAGCCTTGTTCGGTTTGTCCTTAAAAAATACAAAAACAAGCGATGTCTGTGCAAAACTGACAGAGTAACCGGCTAAAAGACAAAAAAGTAAAGTTTTTTTCATGTATTTATTTTGTATAAAGATAAAACAAAATCAATAAAATTTTTGAAGGGATTTTAAATTCCTTATTTTTACAGAAATATTTATTTATGAAAAAGATTCAAATGGTTGACTTACAAAGTCAGTATTACAAAATAAAGAATGAAGTAGATAATGCAGTTTTAAATGTAATGGATTCAGCGGCTTTCATTAACGGTCCTGAAGTAAAGTCTTTCCAGAATGAATTAGAGTCTTATTTGGACGTAAAACATGTTATTCCTTGTGCAAACGGTACAGATGCACTTCAGATTGCTTTAATGGGTCTTGATCTGAAGGAGGGTGATGAGATTATTACAGCAGATTTTACTTTTGCGGCAACGGTGGAAGTTATTCATTTGCTTAAACTTAAATCGGTTTTAGTGGATGTGGATTATGATACTTTTACCATTTCAACGGAGGCGATTAAAAAAGCCATTACGCCAAAAACAAAAGCGATTATTCCGGTACATATTTTCGGACAGTGTTCGAATATGGAAGAAATTCTAAAGATTGCTGAAGAGCATAATTTATATGTTATTGAAGACAACGCACAGGCAATCGGTTCCGAATTCACTTTTTCGGACGGAACTGTAAAAAAAGCAGGAACCATGTCTACGGTTGGAACGACTTCTTTCTTTCCATCTAAAAATTTAGGATGCTATGGAGACGGAGGAGCAATTTTCACGAATAATGATGATTTAGCGCACCGTTTGAGAGGAATTGTAAACCACGGAATGTACCAAAGATATTATCATGATGAGGTTGGCGTAAATTCAAGATTAGACAGTGTTCAGGCTGCTATTTTAAGAAAAAAACTTCCGCATCTGGATAATTACAACGAAGCAAGAAGCAGAGCAGCAGATTATTATGATGAAGCTTTTGCCGGACATGAACATATTTTAACTCCAAAGAGAGCTGATTATTCTACTCATGTTTTCCACCAGTATACTTTAAGAATTCTGAACGGAAAACGTAATGATTTGCAAAAATTCTTAGCTGAAAAGGAAATTCCGGCAATGATCTATTATCCGGTGGCTTTAAGAAAGCAAAAAGCCTATTTTCAGGAAAGTAACGATGCCGATTTTGTGAATACAGATAAATTATTAGATCAGGTAATTTCTCTTCCGATGCACACGGAACTGGATGATGAGCAGCTGAAGTATATTACGGATGCGGTGTTGGAGTTTATGGGAGAATAAGATAAATGCAAAAGAAGGTTTTTAAATATAAATTTGTTTACTGGCTGGCCATTTTATTAAGCGTAATTTTTATGATTTCGTTCGGAATAGCAAGTTTTAGTAGAATAATAACAAATTCATTCAATGATTTGAATGATATTTTGTTTTCTATTACGACATTTTCTATATTTATTTTGTCAATTATTTCATCGGTCTCACTAATTCTGAAAAACAAAAGTTCAGTAATTATTTTATCAAGTTTGTTAGTTTCAATTACAATTACACTTTCATTAGGAATTCTAATATCTTTTTTTATATTTAAAGACTTTGGTATAAATAAATCAGATTATATAATTGCATTTTGTATGTATTTACTACTATTTGGACTCTTGTATATAATTCAAAGATTTAAATATAAAGATCAAAATTATGAAAGTATAGAACTCATCGGGACACAAAATGATTAAACACAACAATTAAAAAATGGCAATACTCGTAACAGGAGGTTTAGGATATATCGGTTCCCATACGGTGGTGGAACTTTTAAATAACAATTTTGAGGTTGTTATTGTGGATGATCTATCGCATTCCGAGAGATTTATATTAAAAAATATTGAAGAAATTACAGGGAAGAAACCTGTTTTTTATCCTTTCGATTTAAAAAGAAAAGAACTTTTAACGCAGGTTTTTGATGCTCATGAAATTGAAGGGTGTATCAACTTTGCGGCATTTAAAGCGGTGGGTGAAAGTCAGGTAAAACCTGTTGATTACTATGAGAACAATTTATTTTCATTAATCAATATTCTGCAGGAATTTAAAGAAAGAGGAATCTCAAACTTTATTTTCAGTTCTTCCTGCACGGTTTACGGACAGGCGGATGAAATGCCGATCCATGAAAATACTCCGTTAAAAATGCCTGAAAGCGTTTATGGAAAGACAAAACAGATGGGAGAGGAGATCCTGATTGATTTTGCAAAAGCATATCACCGCAAAATTTCTTTATTAAGATATTTCAATCCAATCGGAGCGCATCCTTCAGCAAAAATCGGGGAGTTACCTATTGGAGTTCCGAATAATTTAGTACCTTACGTGATGCAAACTGCGGCAGGAATTCGCGAGAAGTTGAGTGTTTGGGGAAATGATTATCCTACCGAAGACGGAACAGCAGTTCGTGATTATATTTATATTGTAGATTTGGCTAAAGCCCATGTTGCAGCATTGAAAAAATTAATGGCAGACGATTCTGATCATGCTGTGATTGATATTTTTAATTTAGGAACAGGAAAAGGTTCATCGGTTCTGGAAGTAGTAAAAGCTTTCGAAACAGCAAATGACGTGAAAGTTCCTTACCAGATCTGCGACAGAAGAGAAGGAGATATTACAATTGCTTATGCAAACGTAGATAAAGCCCAGAAAGAGCTTAACTGGAAGTCTGAAACATCTTTAGAAGAAGCATTACGGACAGTTTGGCAGTGGCAGAAATATTTAGAAACAAGAAACACTTAACAATTTGTACAAAAAAGAAGATATTTATATGAAAACACAAAGAATAGGCATCACGTTTTCGTCATTCGATCTGCTTCACGCAGGGCATATTAAAATGCTTGAAGAAGCAAAAACCGTATGTGACTACCTTATTGTAGGTTTGCAGATTGATCCCTCTCACGATCGTCCAACCAAAAATAAACCGACTCAGACTATCGTAGAAAGATATATTCAGTTAAAAGCAGTAAATGCTGTTGATGAGATTATTCCATATTACACAGAGGAAGATCTTCTGGATATTTTAAAATCTTTTGTAATTGATGTGAGAATTATCGGGGACGATTATCTTAACAGAGATTTCACCGGTAAAAAATACTGTGAAGAAAAAGGAATTGAGATTTTTTACAACAAAAGAGATCACAGGTTTTCTTCCAGCGATTTAAGAAAAAGAATTTACGAAGCCGAACTTCAGAAACTGGAAAAAGCAGAAGCTGCAAAATAAGGCATAATACTGAAAAATAGTTGGTAGAATCCTATCAAAAACTCATTGTTAGGCTGTTTGGAGGAAGTTTTATGAAACGTGTTTCATAAAACTTT